>CAUPCW010000007.1:0-56024 GCA_963509895.1 uncultured Flavobacterium sp. | reverse complement strand
TAATTCCCAAGCCATAGCAAAGGCCAATTGGGTTCTTTTGGCTAGGGCATCAAACTCTATTTTGCTGACTTCATCGGTTTTTTTATGGTAGTCTTCGTGTACGCCATTGAACAAAAATACCGACGGGATGCCATTTTTGGCAAAGTTGTAATGGTCGGAACGCTCATAAAAATGATTGGGGTCCTTCTTGTCGTTGTATTTGAAATCCAAATCTAGTTTGGTGTATTTTTCGTTGGCTGCCACAGTGATGTCGTGCAGTTGACTCGACAATCTATCGGCACCAATGACATAAACGTAATTGTTGGTTTTGGGATGGTCGAAATCGCGACGTCCAATCATGTCAATATTGATGTCGGCAATGGTATTTTTTAAGGGAAATAAGGGGTTTTTGGCATAAAAACGAGAGCCGTGCAAGCCGTGTTCTTCGCCTGTAACATGCAAAATTAAGATGGAACGTTTAGGCCCGTGACCTTGTTTTTTTGCCAGTTGAAAGGCTTGCGCGATTTCTAAAAGTGCTACGGTTCCTGAGCCATCGTCGTCGGCGCCGTTGTAGATATCACCATTTGTAACGCCAACATGGTCGTAATGGGCAGAAATGACCAAGATTTCGTTTGGTTTTTCTGTTCCTTTGATGAAAGCCCAGATATTCTCGGAATCATTGAGTTTGGGGCCATAATTGGATTTCATGAACTCGGCGGGTACTTTTTGGTAATATTCGGTGGCACCATCGGGAAACGAAATGCCGTTTTTTTTGTATTGTTCGATGAGATAGCGACCGGCTTTTTTCTGGCCTTCGGTTCCTGTGTCGCGTCCTTCCATTTCGTCGGAAGCCACAATAGTCAGGTGTTTTTTTAGGTCGGTTTGGGTAATGGTGGCCAGGTATTTTTGTATGGGTGCTGCTTTGGTTTTGTTTTGTGCTGTACAGGAAAGGCTAACAAGTACAGAGCATACTAGTGCTTTTTGTATCATTTTTAAGGATTTTATTTAACGCAAATTCAAATTATTTTAGGGGAAGTAGTGGGTTAGTATGGCCACTAATGGATTAATTTAATTAACTGCAAATTCGCAAATTATTTTTTCGTTGGTATAGTTTCAATTTGCGAATTTGCGGTTAACTTTTTTATTTTTTTAAAACTTCGTTTAAGAAAAGTCGCATATGTTCGAAGGAACGTTTCGCAGCTTTTTCATTGTAAGCGGCTCCTTTGGAGTTGTCGTTTCCTGCGTTTGGATCGGTAAAGGAGTGCACGGCATTGGCATAATAAATCATTTCCCAATCGGCTTTGGCATCGCGCATTTCTTGTTGAAAGCCTGCAATTTCTTCTTTGGGAACAAAAGGATCATCGGCACCGTGACAAGCTAAAACTTTGGCTTGAATTGGAGTAGTGGCACGGGTCGCATCTTTACCTAAGCCGCCGTGAAAGGATACCACACCTTTGATGTTCATAGTGCCTCGTGCGGCTTCTAAAGCGCCTGTTCCTCCGAAGCAAAAACCAATCACGGCAATATTATCGGGATTGGCTCCAGATTGAATGAGTTGTGCCAAGGCCAGGCTAATTCTTTTCTGATACAAATCGGTGTTCTTTTTGTAATAACCTGCATTTTTTCCTGCTTCGGCATTGTCTTTTGGATAATTTCCTTCGCCATAAATATCGGCAATAAAGGCGTGATACCCTAGATTTGATAATTCGATAGCGGTTTGTTTGGAATGGTCATCGATACCTTTCCACGCGGGAAGGATTAGAATTCCTGGTTTTTGGTTGTTCTTTTTCTTGGGTTGAATGGCAAAGCCGTTTAGTTTTTGATTGCCATCTTGATAGGAAATGGCTTTTAGTTGGGCATTACTCGAGAGGCTACAAAATAGTAGCGTCACGAATAGGACTATTATATTTCTCATAGTGTTAGTTTTTAACAAATATCAGTAATATTACTCAAAAAAAATACCCTCGTGAAAAATTTACGAGGGTATTTGCAGTATAGTTAGGGATTACTCACCAGGATGATAGGTTTTCTCAGCATTTTTTTGCACGTCTTCTTTGTAGAATAAAACGTCTTTGAATTGGGCGTTTTGATACATTTTCGCTTGGTCAAAAAAGTGTTTCGAGTTGGGATCTCCCGAATTTCCTCCTGCCAATAAAGACTTGGCTTTTATTTTTGGGCCAAATTCAACTGCACAAATAAAGCTGTTTCCGTTGTAACCATATCTTTTTTTGCTGTTGTTTTGGTACGAACTTTTGAAAGCAGGTAAACTTCCCCACAATACAGAAGCGGTACCCATTGCTAAACTTTCTTGGTTGTCGTCATAGGTTAAATCTATGTCTCCCGAAGGACGTTGAAAACGGTTGATGTCGCCCCACGGAATTTCCCATTTTCCAAATTTGGCTTGCAGTTCTTGTATAACTCTTCTTAATTGTGGTAACATATCATCAATGCTCGCTGTTTTGGCAAACTCGGTCATATTCTCTACTTGGTCTTTTTCGCCTTCGTCAATATAGACTTTTTGTAAAATTGGATTCAATTTGAATGCCCATTCATTGGCCAAAGTAGTCGCTACAGAATTTACACTTGAATAATAATTCCAATTTTTCAACAATTGAATTGGAGTTTCCAAATCTTTGAATTTGGGTTCTTGAGCTTGTGTGTCTTTTTGAAAATTAGCAATCAAAGCAGGAAGTAGCACTTCAAAAGCCGAAAGTTTGGTGTCGTAACCATCCGCAATCAAATTGTCTAAGGTGTATTTTTTGTCTTGGCTAAAAATGCGAACGGCATTAACTCCTCTGAAGTTTTCTCCATCAGGCGCCATATAAGGCAAATAGTTAGATTCTTTTGGGCTATTATTGCCTGCCACAGAATAGGGTGTAGAGTTGCAATTTTGGAGCCACCCGTTAGTTGGATTGTACAAATGCACGGTTTCGGATACTGGATGCAAACCTTTCCATTGGGTTTTGGAGGTAGTGCCATCGACTACTTTTGCCCAATTGAGGCTTTTGTCGCGCATCGGAACAAAGTTCCCGTGCCAATAGGCAATGTTTCCTTTGTTGTCGGCATACACCGTATTGTTAGACTTGTTGGCTTTTAAATCCATCGCTTTTTGGTAATCCTCAAAACTCTTTGATTTGGTTCTCCCCCAACTTTGCACCAAACTTTCCATATTGCGGTTTTTGGATTTCAAACTGATCCATTTTCCTTCTCGTTTAGCCATAATCGGGCCGTGAATCGTAAAGTACGTCTTGATGGTTTTGGAAGCCATTTGTCCTTTATCCAAATACTTTAGAACGATATTTTTTTCTTTTACAGGTAATAATTTACCATCGTATTCATAAAAAAGTTTTCCTTTTTGTTCGACTATTTTTTCTGCATACATATCAGCTACATCTACATTCGAAGACGTATGCATCCAGCCACAGTTTTCATTAAATCCTTGGTAAATAAAAAATTGTCCCCAAGTCACGGCTCCGTAGGCATTCAATCCTTCTTGGCTGCTGATTTGGATTTCGGGCCTGAAATAAAAAGTAGTGTGTGGATTGATGTACAAAAGTGCATTGCCCGAAATTGATTTTGAAGGCGCAATGGCAAATCCATTAGAACCCGTTTGTACATTTATATCTCGCTCAACATAAGCTACTTTGTCGTTGTTGCCAGAGTAAAAAGCTTTCAGTTCGCCCGTGCTTAAATCGGCGGTACTAATTGCGCCAATACTACCATCGGTCCAAAGCAAAGGAAACCAAGGTTCAAAACGCGTCAGCAATAATGGTTTTACGTCAGGATGTTTGTATAAGTAATAGTTGATGGCATCGGCATAACTGTTCATTAGTTTTTTGAGCCAAGGTGCCGCTTTTTTGTAATCGGCTTTGGCTTCTTCAGCGTCAATAAGTAAACGGGTTTCTAAATCGTTGTACAAAACGCCAACGCCTTTTACTTCGGCCAAACGTCCTAACTTATCGATATAGTTCATTTCGACACGTTTAAAGTCGTCTTCGCATTGCGCATACAACATACCAAAAACGGCATCAGCATCGGTCTTTCCGTATACGTGAGCAATGCCCCAATTGTCTCTGATGATGGTGACTTGTTTGGCTTGTTGCTCCATTCGTTTTACTTCCGAAGCAGTTACTTGTTGTGCCCAAAGCGAAGTCATTGGACTCAATAGTAGCATCCAAACGATAGTCCAATAGTGTTGTGTCTTCATATGTATAAAATTTAATTGTCAGTTGTCATAAATAAGTATTGAAAGCAAAATAGTGCCAAGTTTTTTATTGATTCCTCGCAAAGTCGCAAAGCCGCAAAGAAAGCTCTGTGATTACTACGTCTTTGCGCCTTTGCGAGAACAATGTTTAATGAAATAAAATATGATAATTGATGTTGCCAATAATTTAAGTTGTCACCTTTTATTTATCGATGTTTATCTCACATAACATTCGTTTTTCAGGAGTTCGATAATTTTAAATTGCTCGCGCAGACTTGTTGTAAATGACGATTTCGTTTTATTGGATATTAAATTTTTGGCCTTCAATCAAAACGCTCATTTCTAAAGATTTAATGCTCACGAGATGATTTTTTGGTGCTTTCTTGATTTCTTTAGGATTTTTAACCACGATGACTTCGCTTTCGCCTACGACTTCTATATTTTTATCTCTCACAACAATGGCGGTACTTTCGTCAATTCCAATTCCAACGTGATTTGGAAAATCGACTAGACCAGTCAGTAAGCGATTGTAACGACTTCTTTTTAGAAAATGCTGGTCAATAATGACGTTTTTTACCAAGCCCAATCCTGAATTGATTTCAAGATTGTCATAACGGATATTGTCAAAGGTTTCGGTGTATTTGGTTTCTAATTTTTGGTTCCCCGTAATCATATTTTCACACATAACCGCTGCACCTGCGCTAGTTCCCGCAATTGTGCTTCCGTTTTGATGCGCTTTGTGAATGGCATCATAAATCGGAGTACCGCGAACGACTCCCATAAATCGGGTTTGATCGCCACCGCTGATGAAGATGAGTTTGGCTTTTTGTAACGAATCGGTAAGGGCTTTATTTTGACTGGTGGTTTTGTCAAAATTGAGCATTACGATAGGGTGTGGGGTTAATTTGCTTAACTGTTTTTTGAAATAAATATAGGCACTATCAGGTTCTTCACTAGACATCGGAAGCACCACAATAAAATCTTTAGTTTTTAAGTCAGCTACTTTTAGCATCTGATTCATCAATACATCAGAGCGTTTTCCGCCACCAATGATGAATAATTTTCCTTTGTTTTTTTGAGCTTCAACTATAGTGGTTGAAAGTAAAAGTAGGGTAATGAAAAGTTGTGATAATCTTACTTTTGGCAATTGCATAATAAATGGTATTAATAATGAAAATGTATTCAGGATGAGATAGTGTTACCTTGTTTATTCTATAGAAAGAACACCATCAGTAACATACATATTTTTGGAGGTTCCGCCAGAAATAGTGATCCAATTGGTCAAATCAAAAGAACCATTTCCAGTAACTTTTCCTCCAATTAGGTAGGCTTGAACGGCTTTCTTATTATTTATCCAATTGAGCTTGCTGCCTGCTACACATTTTTCAGGTTTTTCACTACTGCCTTTCAAGAAGTAAGCAGTTCCAGTTCCGTAAACTATTGCTTTTCCATTTTCGTCAATACATACCGCAGTTTCTTCTTCAACACCGATTCCCTTGGGTTGTTGCCAGTTAAATTCAGTAGCTAAACGAGCTAGAAAAGTGATTTGTCTTCCTTTTCTGTCGGGATTGTTGTAATGGGTGTCGGTAATTGTATTCTTAAGGAAAGGATTGTTGATAAAATCGCTTTTTGCTAAAGTAATTTTTGAATTGAAAGGATTTAAAAGTGCTTCCTCGGAAGTTATGGTGTTGTTTTCGGCAGTAAATACCGCTTCGCCAAGAATGGCACAACCTGCACTAGTTCCGCCAACGGGTACTTTTTTTACATTAATTAGGTAATTTAGTGCTTCTTCTACAGGAGTATTTCTCCAAAATCGAATATAATTGGCTTGATCTCCACCAGCAATGAATAGCATTTCAGCTTCTTTGATGCGTTCCCCTACTTTTGGATTGTTGGCAAGTTCGGCACTGTTTATAAGTAAGGCTTCTACAGAATTTACCTGAGAAACGCCATTTACTTTTACTAAATCATATAGGTATTGATTGTAACCTGTTGCCCCTGATGCTCTAATGATTACTACATCTCCTCCTGTGCTTTTGTCGATCATCCATTTCATGGCACTGTCTACATCGGTAGAACCTCCCATTAAAACAGTTCCAGCATTAGTCGTTACTGTAATATCTTTTGGGTCTCCCACGATTCCTATTGAAGAAGGGATAGGAGTATAAGTAGTAGGAGTAGGAGTAGGAGTAGGTTTTTCGGATTCGTTAGCATCACTACTACAAGCCAGTAAACTGAATGATAAAAGAAAAGAAGAAGTTAGTAAAAGGCCATTTTTGGTTGGTTTGGTTAGAAAATCAGGGAACATTATTTAGTGGTTTATAAGGTTACATTGCGCTTAAAGGCACAACCTAACTCGATAATAGAATCGGTTTTGGCTATACCCGGAATGTTATCTATTTTTTCATACAGCAATTTTCTCATATGTTCGTGATCTTTTGCAATCAACTTTATATATAAGGTGAAGGAGCCAGTAATAAAATAACATTCGGTTATCTCTGGAATTTCTTTCAATTCGTCAATAACTCTTTTTGAATCGGCATCTTTATTTAAGGTAATACCGGTAAAAGCACCCCAGTCATAACCAATCTTTTTTTCGTTGATTACGGGTTTGATTCCAGTAATCACACCTTGGTCAATTAATCGGTTGATTCGTTGATGCACCATCGTGTTTGAAATTTTGAGACTGCTGGCAATAGCAGAAAAAGCCATTCTGCCATCTTTCTCTAATTCCTTAATAATATTGATGTCAAATTCGTCTAATACTTCCATTTTTAAATGTATTTTTAAGTTAAAATCACTTTTTATTTCATTTATAAAAGTAATTATTTTTAATTCATTTCAAAATTAAAGTATTAATTCGATTTCAAAAATAACAAAATGACTTGAATAAGTGCTAAAAAAGTAAAAATTTATTTCTTTAAATAAAAAAACAAGTCAAAATATACTTTTTTATTAAATATTTAAATTATTTATATTACTTTTGTCTCTGTAATATTAATTAAAGACCTATAAAATGATACATACAGAACAAATTCTCTCTTCAAAATCTGAAGTTTTGATTGCAAAAGAAGACCAATACGGCGCACACAATTATCATCCGTTACCGGTAGTTTTAGAGCGAGGGGAAGGAGTTTATGTTTGGGATGTTGATGGGAAACAATACTTTGATTTTCTGTCGGCTTATTCAGCCGTGAATCAAGGACATTGTCATCCAAAAATTGTAGGCGCTATGGTAGAGCAAGCACAAAAGTTGACCTTAACTTCTCGTGCTTTTCACAATGATAAATTAGGCGTATTCGAAGAATATATTACAGATTATTTTGGCTTTGAAAAAGTATTGCCAATGAATACTGGAGCTGAAGCGGTAGAAACTGCTTTAAAATTGTGCCGTAAATGGGCGTATGAAGTAAAAGGTATTCCAGAAAATCAAGCACAAGTGATTGTTTGCGAAAATAATTTCCACGGAAGAACTACTACTATTATTTCTTTTTCTAATGATGAAGGAGCACGTAAAAGTTTTGGTCCATTCACCGAAGGGTTTATCAGAATTCCATATGATGATATCGATGCATTAGAAAAAGCGTTACAATCTTCACCTAATATTGCTGGTTTTTTAGTAGAGCCTATTCAGGGTGAAGCAGGAGTGTATGTTCCGTCCGAAGGGTATTTGGCTAAAGCTAAAGCACTTTGTGAAGCACATAATGCTCTTTTCATTGCCGATGAAGTGCAAACGGGAATCGCTCGTACCGGTCGTTTATTGGCTACTTGCGGGAATTGTTCTTGTGAAAAAGGTTGTGAGAAAACACCTGAAGTAAAACCAGATATTCTTATTCTAGGGAAAGCCATTTCTGGTGGAGTGTATCCAGTTTCGGCAGTTTTGGCCAATAATGAGATTATGAATGTGATCAAACCAGGGCAACACGGTTCTACTTTTGGTGGAAATCCAGTGGCAGCTGCTGTGGCTATTGCAGCTTTGGAGGTAATAAAAGATGAAAATTTGGCTGCTAATGCAGATCGTTTAGGTAAAATTTTAAGACAAGGTTTAAATGATATAGCTGCCAAAAATCCTTTAATTACTTTGGTAAGAGGAAAAGGATTGTTGAATGCAATAGTAATTAATAGCGATGAAAATTCTGATTTAGCTTGGGATATTTGTTTGCGTTTTAGAGATTATGGTTTATTGGCAAAACCTACTCACGGTAATAAAATTCGTTTTGCACCACCATTAGTAATTACCGAGGAGCAAATTCAAGAATGTTTAGCGATTATTGAAAAAGCGTTAAATGATTTTATCCAGTAAGTAGTATGAAGCCCATTAAATTAATTAAAAATAGATCCGATATCGGAGCAGGTACACGTGGTTCAGATTTAGGTATCGATGCTATTGAAATTGCCGCTATCAATCAAGGAAGTGATTATTTTAATCAGTTTCCTTTTGAAGATATTAAAACACATAACGAATCGATTTACGATAAAAACAGGAGTACAGTTGCCAAACGAATTGAGCATGTGGTGGAGCAATGTGTTCGTGTTAGTAATTCAGTTCAAAAAAATGTAAAAGATTATTTTCCAATAGTGCTTTCAGGTGATCATTCCTCGGCTTTAGGAACCATTAGCGGAATTAAAGCTGCATTTACAGAACAAAATGTGGGTGTGATTTGGATTGATGCGCACGCCGATTTGCATTCGCCTTATACTTCGCCATCCGGGAATATTCACGGTATGCCTTTGGCAGCAGCATTGGCCAATGATAATTTCGATTCTAAAACAAATGCTGTAGATCAAGATACACAAAAGTATTGGGAAGAAATGAAACAGATTGGATACAAAGGACCTAAAATACAGCCTGAGAATTTGGTGTATTTTGGAGTTCGTGATACTGAAGAAGCAGAAGATCAACAAATGGAACGACTGTTTATTCGCAATTATAAAGTAGACGAAGTACGTTATAGAGGTTTAGTAACTTGTGTGGCAGAAGCTTTGGTAAAGCTGTCTCATTGCGAAGTTTTATACATATCCTTCGATGTTGATTCAATGGATTGCGATTTAATTTCATATGGAACAGGAACACCAGTAGCCAAAGGTTTTGATCAATATGAAGTAATTGCTATAATTGATCAAATCATTAAAACCAAAAAAGTAGTTTGTATAGAAGTAGTTGAGGTGAATCCTTTATTGGATACCAAAGGAAATAAGATGGCAGAGACGGCATTTCAGGTGCTAGAAGCGGTTACTTCCACATTAGTTTTACCCATTGAGTAAGTAGGTTTTTTTTATATATGTTGATTTAGTTGAAAAGGCTTAAAATCGTTTTGATTTTAAGCCTTTTTTTTGGGGTTTTGATATGATTAAACTAATTACTTTAACTAATGAGAATAATTAAATAGTTGTTTAAGTTCTCTGTAATGATTTTAGAAAGTTAAAGATCAATAATTTTATACGATGGTATTCCTTTTATTTTTAGTTCATTATGGTACACGTAAAGGTTGATCAACCTTTCGGCTATAAAACCAAAAACTCTAGCTTGATAGGGGTCTTCAGGTAGAATTATTTTAGATTCAAGTTCGAAAAGGATTGAAAATAGCCATTCATGATATTCATCAAATAATTTTTTTTGGCAAATTAACATGTTACCCATGTGAAATTTGGTTCCTTCGTCTAAAAATAATTTTACACTTTCTTTATATTGGGGATATTTGTCGATAATTATCTTTTTTGTTAACTCCCAATCCTCAGGTCTGTGATCATCACAGTAATTTTTACCCAAAGAGTCTTTTTTGAACTCATAAGGCCTAACCAATATGATATCATGATTACTGAGTATAGAAGTGATTTTATTATTTACAATACGCGCCGGACTGGTACTTGTTTTTGTTTGTTTAAATCTTGAAAGACTTATTTTTTTCTGAGCAGAAGGTTTTAGGTTATAAATTGGATTAAAGAAGTTGAAATATCTCCTGTAATGGCATATACCCACAATTTCGGCCTCTTTATAATTTTTCCAAATCCAATAGGTCGCAGTCAATTCGCAAAAGTTGTTGTTTTTGCTTGAAATATTATCTAATGTATTGTCTCTTAATATATTATTTTCTATGTTAGCTCTGTTTCCTACCTGAATAGGCACAAGAATATCATTCGCTACTATTGGACTTTTTTCGTGTGTAACAATAAATATTTTAGTCATTCTGAAGTTCTATTTTTGATTTATGTAAAGCGGAAGCAATTACTTGATGCATGTCATAATACTTGTATTCAGCTAACCTTCCTCCAAAGATTACGTTTTTCTCTTGAAGCGAAAGTTTTTTGTACGCTTCGAAAAGAGATTGATTTTGATTATCATTAATTGGATAAAAAGGTTCATCTCCACGATTCCATTCTTGTGGATATTCTTTTGTAACTACTGTTTGAGGTTGATTACCAAATTCAAAATGTTTGTGTTCTATGATTCGTGTGTAATCATAGTTGGTATCATTATAATTTACAACAGCATTCCCTTGAAAATTTTTAAGATCTAAAGTTTCATTTTCAAAACGTAAAGAGCGGTATTCTAAAACGCCTAATTGGAAATCATAGTACTCATCTATTTTTCCAGTAAACACAATTTTGGAAGCAATATTGTTGTAATATTCTTTTTCTTTAAAATAGTCTACATCGGTTTTACATTCAATACCTTTTAGCAAACCATCAATCAATTTGTTATAACCACCAATTGGAATCCCTTGGTATTTATCATTAAAGTAATTATTATCAAAAGTAAATCGCACAGGTAATCTTTTAATAATGAAGGCAGGAAGTTCTGATGCTTTTCTACCCCATTGTTTTTCAGTATATTCCTTGATGAAATTTTCATAAATATCTTTACCGACCAATGATAGTGCCTGCTCTTCTAGATTTTTAGGTTCTTTTACACCATAGGTTTTGATTTGCTCATCAATTTTCGCTAGTGCTTCTGTCGGTGTTTTAGTACCCCACAATTGATAAAAAGTATTCATATTGAAGGGTAAGTTGTATAACTTTCCTTTGCTTAAAGCTAGTGGGGCATTGATGTAATTATTGAATTCTACAAATTGATTGACATAGTCCCATAAATTTTTATCATTGGTATGAAAGATGTGAGCGCCATATTTATGTACATTAATATCAGCAACTTTTTCACAATAAACGTTACCTCCTAAATGATCGCGTTTATCGATAACAAGACATTTTTTTCCAATTTTTGTTGCTTCATGAGCAAACACGCTCCCAAAGAGACCTGAGCCAACTATTAGATAATCATATTCTTTTTTCATAGGACAAAATTAGTTAATAAAATCTTAAATTGCACAACATTTAAAACGGTTATTATGGCAGGAAAAATCCAAACAGGCTACTTAGTTTCGTACGATTATGAATTACTAAAAACATCACTTCCAACAGTATACTCTGATTCTGATGAAGTTTTTTTAGCTATTGATAAGAATAGAAATACATGGAATGGTGGTAGTTTTAGTATTGATGATTCCTTTTTTGAGTGGATTAAGGCTTTTGATGTAGATAAAAAAGTAGTCATTTATGAAGATAATTTTTATGTTCCCGAGTTAACTACAATGGAATGTGAAATCAGAGAAAGGAAAATGCTTGCTGAGAAGATGGGTCTAGGAAATTGGATTGTGCAGGTTGATTGTGATGAATATTTTGTTGATTTTAAAAAATTTGTTTCTGACCTTAGAAAATACGACTCTTATTTAATTAATCCAGAAAAAAATCCAATCCAAATTTGTGCTTATTGGGTTATGCTTTACAAGTATACCACTAATGGTATTTTGTATGTTGATAAACCTTTAAAAGCAATTTTTGCGACCAATTTTCCTAATTATAAAACTGGACGAAGAATTAAAGAGCGTCAGATATATACTAACAATATTGTTTTGCATGAGTCGCTGTCAAGAACAGAGGATGAGCTACGCTTTAAACTAGAAAATTGGGGGCATAATATAGATTTAGACAAAGGATTTCTAGATAAATGGATAGTAGTTAATGAAAATAATTATAAAGAATATAAGGATTTTTACTATTTGCAACCTAAAAGATGGAAGAGCTTAGGTTATTTTTCAACAAAAAGTATTTCTCATATCAAAGAGATTATTGAAAATGAAAAAAGATTGAGTGTTTCAAAAGGGTATATTTTTACTAAGAACTTTGGACAATGGCTAAAATACTTGGTAAAGTATAAAAAAGGTAAGGTGTGATTGGTTATTACTAAATTATAAAGTTATTTTTGCTACCTTCAATTTGCTGAGGTCATCAAATGCAAAAGAAACTATTTTTGGCTATTAGCATTTTATAAATTTAGAATTGCTTACCTCGAAGTGATGTCCAATTAATTATTAGCAAAGAAATTCTACTCCATGATAACAAAATTTAAATTTTCGCACGCAGTAAAAAACTCCCGAGATATTTTATCTCTTATCAAAAGTTTTAGTACATCAGGGCAACTGTTTGGTAATGGTCAGCGAAATACCATTAAATTATTTGATTTAAATGATATAACAATCAACATAAAATCATTCAAGATTCCGAATATAATTAATAAAATTGCCTATCGTTACTTTAGAAAGTCAAAAGCACGACGTTCTTTTGAATATGCTGCAATTTTATTAGAAAAAGGCATAGGAACGCCACAACCTTTGGCCTTTTTAGAAAATTTTTCTGTTTTTGGATTGCGAGATAGTTATTATGTGAGCGAACATCTAAATGCTGATTTAACCTATCGAGAGCTTGTTGAAATTCCAGATTATCCTGACCATGAAAACATTTTAAGACAATTTACAAGATTTAGTTTTAATCTTCATGAAAAAGGAATTGAATTTATTGATCATTCTCCTGGGAATACTTTAATTAAGAAAAATAAAGAAGGGAATTATGAATTTTTTCTGGTTGATTTGAATCGAATGAGTTTTCATGATTCAATGACTTTTGAAATGCGAATGAAAAACTTATGTCGTTTAACTCCCGTAAAAGACATGGTGGCAGTGATGAGTAACGAATATTCAAAATTGTATTCAGAATCTGAAGAGAAGACTTTTGAGACATTATGGAAATACACTACTGATTTTCAAGAAAAATTTTATAGAAAAAAACGCTTGAAAAAGAAGCTTAAATTTTGGAAAAAGTAATTCGATGTATTTCTTTATATCGAATAAAAACGCTGTAAGCATTAAGATAACATATTGTAATTCCTTTTAGGCCATCTAAAAACCCTAGTCTAATTAAAAACTGGTATAAAAAAGTATATGCAGGATGAAAAACCATTTTTAGATACGATGGTTTTTGTCCTTTTTTTAATTTTTCTTGAGCTTTTAAAACACCATAATTATACATTTTCAACTTATATTCCTTGTAGGATGTATAGGAAAAATGGATGATTTTATGTTTTAAAGTGCCAATTTTGCCATTCACAATTAGTTTCTCATGCACAATTTTATCCTCGTTGTATCTGCAGTCTGATTTTTTAAAGAGTCTGAAAATTTTATCAGTTTGCCATCCACTAAAATGTAATTTCTTGTTTTTGAACATAAAAGTTCTGTGAATCAAATACGCATTTACCGAGTTATTTTCCTCTATGGTTTTGAGTATCTCAAATTTTAAATCGGGAGTTAATTTTTCATCAGCATCAATAAATAATATCCAATCGTTTTTTGCTTGATCTAATGCAAAATTTCTTTGCGAGGTATAATTGACAAATTGGTTTTGAACTAATTTTACATTAGGAATTGATTGTACTATACTAACAGTTTTATCAGCACTATAGGAATCAACAACAATTATTTCATCGGCAAAGTCAATATCTTCAAGCAATGATTTAATATGGCGTTCTTCATTTAGGGTAATAATTAGAACTGATAAATTGGGCTTTTTACTAGCACTCATCTGTACTATTTTTTCAGTTTTTATATTCCTCAAAATAAGTTGCTAATTTTTCTAGCATTAAATCTAAAGGATATTCAGCATAATATTCAAAAGTACGATCTTTGATTTGTTGCTCTGTAAACTGCTCGTATATTTCCGGTTTGAGGTCTTTTAGGTGAATAGAAGCATTTTTAGCTTCATTTTCAAATAGTTGCCAAGTTTCTTTTCTGACAGAAGGGGTAAATATTGAAAAAGTAGGGACATCAAGTGCTTTTGCCATATTTACTGCGCCACCTTCGTTCCCAATTAACATTTCGCATTGAGAGAGTAGCGCTAAAAACTCGCGTAATTCCGTAGAGTACAAATCCAATTTGATGTGTTTTTTTGTTTCTTCGCTACAATAATTATAAACTTCTAATGCTAAATCTTTTTGAAACGGAACGTAATTAAAAATGATTGTGCCTTTGGTTTTGGCAACGGTAAAATCTATAATTTTTGCCATTCCCTCCAAAGGATACGTTTTATACGTTTCACTACCTAAAATTCCAAACATAATTAATGGTTTTTCACTATCAACTTGATGGCTTTTTAGAAGATTTTTAGCGTTATTGATTTCGGAGTCTTTCAGGAAGATTTTCGGCTTTACATTTGTAATCTTTTCTGAAATAAGAGGTTTTAAAAGCATTAGACGATTTTCAATAGCTAATCCATGTTCAGATTCTACCGCATCTAGACGCTCGTAAGTGTAGTTATAGAATACCTTTGTGTACCATTTGCGATAAGAAACTTTATATTTAGCACCTGAAAATAAGGTGATTAAATTAGTTTCCAACTTAGAGTAAACATCTATAACTACATCATATTTATTACTTCGGATTTTAAAAATAAATTTAAAAAGAGAAGGAGTTGATTTTCTAACTTTATTTGATAGTGGTATAATATTGTCAATGCTCGGATTTTCTTTTAATACATCAACAGAATTTGGGTAGCACATATAATCTATTACAGCATCTGGAAATTTAGTTTTTAAATTGTTACAGATTATAGTACTAGTTAAGACGTCTCCAATTCTTTTTTGCTGTATGACTAATATTTTCATTTGATGAATGTTCTTTTTATGGGCTAAATTACAAACTATTTTATAAAGTCAGTAACAGTATAGTATGATTCAAGGCAAACTAACGTAAAATTGTTTTATTTTTGTGATTCGATAAATTAAATTTTGTGATGGAAATTAGTGGTCTGGTTATTACTTTTAACGAAGAAAAAAACATTGGAAAATGTATTGATGCTTTATTAAAAGTTTGTGATGAAGTAATTGTAGTAGACTCTTTTAGTAAAGATCGTACAGTAGAAATTGCTAAAGAAAAAGGGGCAATTGTTATTCAGCAAAGCTTTTTAGGAGATGGTCCTCAACGTACTCACGGTCTTCCATATTGCAAAAACGATTGGATTTTAAATCTTGATGCAGATGAGTTTCTTGATAGCGATGCAGAAGAATTTATATTGAATAAAAAATATCTGGAAGGGAATTACGATGCTTTTAGTTTTAGGGTAAAAAACTTTCTTGCTAATAAGTTGATTAACTTTTCAGGCTGGTATCCAGATCACAAAGTTCGTTTTTTTAATAAAAAAACAGCACATCCTTCAGATTCTAAAGTGCATCAAAAAATTGTTACTATAAATGAGAAAAAAGTAGCAGTACATATTTTGCACTACGGATGGGATTCTTTAGACCAGATTATAGCTAAAAAAAATCAATATTCTGGCTGGCATGCACAACAATTGTTTGATCAGGGAAAGAGAATAAATGCGTTTAAACCAGTTCTAAATGGATTGGTTGCCTTTATTCGTTGTTATTTTTTTAAAAGAGGTTTTATTAATGGAGTAGACGGATTGTCGATCGCAATGATTCAAAGCTTTTTCTCTTATATGAAATATGCCAAGCTCTTAAAACTACAAAAAAAGTATAAATAAAAAATTCCAAATTCCTCTTAAAGTCAATCAGAATTTGGAATTTCAGCATTTTTTTTAAAATTAAACCGCTACATCATATTCGCGAAGCGCATTGTTTAATGAGGTTTTTAAATCTGTTGACGGTTTACGAGTTCCAATGATCAACGCACAAGGAACTTGAAACTCACCAGCAGCGAATTTTTTAGTATAACTTCCAGGGATAACTACAGAACGCGCAGGAACAAAGCCTTTCATTTCAACAGGTTCATCACCGGTAACGTCTATAATTTTTGTTGAGGCAGTCAAGCAAACGTTAGCTCCAAGAACGGCTTCTTTTCCTACGTGAACACCTTCTACAACAATACAACGTGAGCCAATGAAAGCGCCATCTTCGATAATTACAGGAGCTGCTTGTAACGGTTCCAACACACCACCAATTCCTACGCCACCACTCAAGTGTACATTTTTACCAATTTGGGCACAACTTCCAACAGTAGCCCAAGTATCTACCATCGTTCCTTCATCAACATAGGCCCCAATGTTTACATAACTAGGCATCAAAATTACACCATTAGAAATATAAGCTCCATAACGTGCTACGGCATTGGGTACTACACGAATTCCTTTTTCGGCATACCCTCTTTTAAGGAGCATTTTATCGTGATATTCAAAAATACCAGATTCCCAAGTTTCCATTTTTTGAATAGGGAAGTACATTACTACTGCTTTTTTTACCCATTCATTTACTTTCCATTCGTCACCAATAGGTTCAGCAACACGAAGTTTTCCAACATCTAGCAACTCAATTACGGCTCTAATAGCATCAGTAGTAATAGTTTCTTGTAATAAAGCTCTGTTTTCCCAAGCTTTTTCTATAATAGTTTGTAGTGTTTTCATGTTAAAAATATTTTCACAAAGATAAATCGATTTTTTTTAAATCAAACTTTGTTTATTTAATACTAACATTTTTAATCTTTTTGTGAAATATCGTTATTTAAAGGAAGTAGATTAGTAAACAACTTTTTCTTTTGTGCCAATAAAGGAATTGGATAGATGATAAAAATCATTTTTTGAACATTTTGTTATATATAATTTTGAATGCTTTATTAATATGTACCTATTAATAAAGTATTCAAAACCAACTTAATTAAAAAAAAATGGAAACCAACGAATTATTTAAGCAACCAGCTATTATTGATAAAGAAGTGGCATGGGACAAGTCTAAAGTCATTATGAGTAAAACAGATCATCGAGGAATCATTGAGTATGCAAATGAGATTTTCGTAGATGTTTGTGGCTATGAGGATTATGAACTAATGGGACAGCCTCATAGTATTATCAGACACCCAGATATGCCAAAAGTACTATTCAAAGTATTATGGGAAAATCTGAAACAAGGGAATAATTTTCATGCTGTAGTAAAAAATTTAGCAAAATCAGGAAGGTACTATTGGGTTGTTACTGATTTTGAATCTACCAAAAATGACAACGGAGAGATTACCAATTATTTTGGCAGAAGAAGGGCAGTTCCTCAAGAAATTATCTCTAATCATATTGAGCCATTATATAAAAAATTGTTGCAAATAGAAAATGCGAGTGGAGTGGAATATAGTGAAAAGTATTTGGTAGGATTTTTAGAAGAAAAAAATCAATCTTATGTAGATTACATTAATGATTTGTTTACCGAGTACGAAAGAACGCAAAAACCTGAAACACCAATTGCAATTGAGGAAGAAAGAGGTTTCTTTAGACGTTTTTTTGGAAATTAATTTAGGTCTTTACATTACAATGCACACCAACCGCTTCAAGATATTGGAGCGGTTTTTATCTACAATTCAATGCATTTCTTTATGTATATTTGTCCAATAAATAATCACAAATGCCAAGAATTCTAGCCATAGATTACGGACAAAAACGTACCGGAATAGCAGTTACCGATGAATTACAAATTATAGCTTCAGGTTTAACCACTATACCTTCTGCTACGGCCATTGATTTCCTAAAAATGTATTTTTCTAAAGAAAAAGTCGAAGCAGTTTTGATTGGTGAACCCAAACAAATGAATGGGCAACCGTCTGAAAGTGCCTCGATAATCAAAGGATTTGTGACTCATTTCACTAATCATTTTCCTGAGATGAAAGTGATTAGAGTAGACGAAAGATTTACTTCTAAATTAGCTTTTCAATCCATGATTGATGGCGGATTAAGCAAAAAACAGCGCCAAAACAAAGCACTCATAGACGAAATTTCGGCAACAATTATGCTCCAAGATTACTTGAATCACAAGTAATTGTTAGTAAGAGTTGCAACTGTAACATACATGTTGAAAAATGTTGCTTTTGTAATGAATCTCTCTATAATTTTGTTTTTTTTATTGTGTTTTTATGAACTATTTTTGCACCGTAAAAAACACAACCAACCATGTCAGATACAACCATAAGAACCAATAGTGATGTAGTGTTAATTGGTGCTGGAATTATGAGCGCCACTTTAGGGCTATTGCTTAAAGAATTACAGCCTGATCTTAAGATTGAAATATACGAACGTCTAGATGCTGCCGCATTAGAAAGCTCAGATGCCTGGAATAATGCAGGTACAGGACATTCTGCTTTTTGTGAATTAAACTATACACCCGAGAGTCCAGATGGTACTATTAATCCTGCTAAAGCCATTAGCATTGCTGAACAGTTTGAGGTTTCAAGACAATTTTGGTCGTACCTTGTAAGCGAGGGTAAACTGGCTTCAGCAAAAGAATTCATTAAAAGTATACCGCATATTAGTTTTGTTTGGGGAGAAGAAAATGTTGCCTTCTTGACAAATAGATTTAATGTTTTGCAAGCCAATCCTCTTTTTGCGGATATGGAATTTAGCACCGATCCTTCAGATTTAAAACAATGGATGCCTTTGGTTATGAATGGCAGAAAAGAAGGAGAAAAAGTCGCTGCAACTTCTATGAAAATAGGAACAGATGTTAACTTCGGGACTTTGACAAGAATGATGTTAGCCTATTTAACCTCATTAGATGGAGTAACCATCCATTTTGGTCATGAAGTAAAGAAATTGAAACAATGTGAGGATAAAAGATGGCGCATAAAAATCACTGATCTAGAATCGGGTCAAAAAGTAAAAGCCTATACAAAGTTTGTCTTTATAGGAGCTGGTGGTGGTTCATTGCCTTTATTAGAAAAAGCAGATGTACCTGAAGGTAAAGGATATGGAGGTTTTCCCGTGAGTGGGCAGTGGTTAAAGTGTACCAATCCTGAGGTGATTGCACAACATCAAGCCAAGGTATATGGTAAAGCAAGTGTAGGTGCACCACCAATGTCGGTACCTCATGTTGATTCTCGTATGATTGATGGAGAAAAGGCATTGCTTTTTGGACCTTTCGCAGGTTTTTCAACTCGATTCTTAAAAAATGGCTCTTATTCTGATTTGCCATTGTCTATAAAACCAGATAATGTTATACCTATGTTGGTGGCTGGATATAAAAACATTCCACTCACAAAATATTTAATCGAACAAGTTCGTCAATCTCCAAAAGATCGAATGAATGCTTTGAGAGAATATGTGCCAAATGCTAAAACCAAAGACTGGAAGCTAGAGCGAGCAGGACAACGCGTTCAAGTTATAAAGAGAGATGAGGAATTGATTGGTAAATTAGAATTCGGAACGGAGATGATTACTACTGCGGATGGTAGTTTGGCCGTGCTTTTAGGTGCGTCTCCCGGAGCTTCTACAGCTGTTTCAATCATGGTAGATTTGGTCGGAAAATGTTTTAAAGAAGAGATGCAATCTTCAGAATGGAAAAATAAAATCAAAAAAATGATTCCATCTCACGGACAAGCTTTGAACGAAAACCCAAGGTTGTTGGCAGAAGTTAGAGCAAATACAGCTGAAGTTTTAAAATTATAAAGCAATAATATTGTTCAGAAAGCCCCATATTTCAATTAGAAATTTGGGGCTTTTTTATTCTTTTTCTATTAATAATTTGGTGTTTTTTAGGATGTTCTCAGAGAGATTAATCAGCCAAACCAATTGTTCGATAATAAGTTGTGCTTCCTGCATTTGTACTTTATTGGTTGCAGTATCCAAAGTACTTTTTTCTGTTATTTCCTTCATGCGAATAGCCATAAGTTCAGTAAATCCTTTTGCTTTTTCAGAAGTTGAAATAAGGTTGGTTTCAGAAGTATAATTTGCATTCAAAAGTAGTAAAGCCTCGTCTAAGTTTTGTAAAACGGTTGCCATTACACGATTGAAAGCATTAGAAGCTGCCGTTGTTTGGTGTGATTGGATGTACGTTCCCATGGATGCAATGGAAGAAAGTAACGTATGATTCAAAACAGTCAATTTGTATACTTGAGCAATCTTTTTTTGTTGTGATTTTGGCTCTTGGCTCATGCGTTGAAACGACGCCATAAGGTTCCCAATCTCAATAAAGGCATTTTTTCTTGCAACTTTATAAACCGTCGTAACACTTCCTTTTTTGTTATAGAAAAGTGAAATTTCATTCAGGTAATTTCTATTGGCAAAAATAGCTTTTTCGATGTGTTTGGGAGTGTTTATAAATTCCCAGGAAGGCCAAACAAAATGATTGAATGTATAGGCTAAAACCGCTCCAACTATGGTATCAATAATTCGAAATACAATCACATTAGCAATATTGGGCGTAAGGATACTGTACAAGAAAACCACATACATCGTCACAAAAGTAGCGCTGGTTTTATAGCTAATATTGGTAAAAGACATACCCAAAAGCACGCATAAAATAGCCATCAAGCTCAACACAACATTATTGTCTATAAAGTAAATACAGCCAAAAGCAATGAAGCCTCCAAGTAAAGTTCCAAAAGTTCGCTGAAAAGAACGTTCTTTGGTCAATCCATATCCAGGGCGCATGATTACAATGATGGTGAGTAAAATCCAAAACACATTTTGAAAAGGCAAAAAGGTGCCAATCAAAAAGCCAAATAGTAAGGTAATAGATAGTCGTAGGGAATGCCTAAAAAGAGTAGAGGAGAAGCTCAAGTTATTAATAAATGTAGACAAAGGATAGTACTGAGGTGTTAAGAATTTTTCCAATTCCTTTCGATGTACTTTCAAGTCTTCCTCTTTTATTTTTAGATTAAAAGCACGCTCAATGGTCTTTATTTTTTCGACCTGACTTTCGGCATAATGCAACATAGTAGTTAACATGATCACACCTTCTTTTGCATCAGCGTTGCCTAATATTTTTTCGTATGCTAAAATAGTAGCTTCAAATTTTTTCAAATCCTCAATTAAAGAATGCTTAGAGCGATAGGTTGTTCTGCTTTCAATATTTTTGCTCAATTGCTTCAAGGTCTTTTTCAAATTAGTGGCAATTGTAGCGTAGCTTTTGATGATTTGTGGATGCGCATCAAATTTTTCGTGTAGCGTTTTGTGATCAAAAGCGGTAGCCAATGCCAACTCTAATATTTCGACTAGATTGACAAATACAATCAAAAGTTTTCGATTTTGAGCTGAATCCGAAGAAAGCGATTGATTGCCAATAAGCACTTTTCGAATGTTTTCGTGATTGGTGTTGATTTCGACTTGTAAAGCCAGTTGTTTTTCGATTATCGTTTTTTTATCGGCATCAATTTTCCATAAATCTGCTCTTAGTTTTAAATATTTGGCTGTCAAATCGATGCATGAAGCCAATTGCAATTCAACAAAACGATAAGGATTTATATAATAAAAAAGCAACGAAATCAAGAGATAAAATAAGCCTCCAGCAAACATTAATCCACAATATTGCAGCATTTCCCATCCTGAATGCAAATGAGCAAAAGCCAAACATATAGACAATAAGCACGAAAACGAAACTGCTGTAGCTCGTTGTCCATACACCGAAATCATCGAGAATAGAAAAATGAGCAAACCAAAAATCGGATAAAAAACAATGCCGTATGGATAAGCAAGATTGACTAATAAATTGGCAAAAGCTACCAAGATTGCAGTCACAATAAGACCATTGATTTTGTGTTTTAAACTGCTAGGAATATCGCTGGGGTAGGTAAAAAAAGCACCAAGCGCAATTGTAAAGCCCACTTCAAAATGTCCCAAGTAAACAAAAAGCAACACGGGAGTTACTGTAGCTATGGTAACTTTCAAGGCATTGGTAAAATGCGTACTATCAGCAAATTTTCTTATTTCTTCAATCATGGTGGTAATTTCATTTCAAAGGTAAGAATTGTATGCTTCTTAAGGTCTACAATTGTACTTCGAATTTGGTTAATTCAGGAAAAACGAAACTTATTCTCTATTAGGAATTCGGCATTGTTGAAATTTTACTATTTTTGCCAACCAATAAAAAAGGAAAGAACCCTTTTGTGGCATAAACTTAATTACGATAACAATGATTTTACCAATTATAGGGTACGGTGATCCAGTTTTACGAAAAGTTGGAGAAGAAGTAACTCCTGATTATCCTAACTTAAAAGAAGTAATTGAAAACATGTATGAAACCATGTACAATGCTTCTGGAGTTGGTTTGGCTGCAGAGCAAGTAGGGTTGCCTTTGCGTTTGTTTGTGGTGGATACCACACCGTTTAGCGATGATGACGACTTAGAAAGTACGACTCAAAAACAGTTAAAAGGATTCAAAAAAACATTTATTAATGCCAAAATTATTAAAGAAGAAGGCGAAGAATGGGCTTTTAACGAAGGTTGTTTGAGTATACCAGATGTTCGCGAGGACGTTTACAGAAAGCCGATCGTAACAATAGAATACTGTGAAGAAGATTTTGTGATGAAAACCGAAGTTTTTGATGGTTTAATTGCTAGAGTAATTCAACACGAATACGATCATATTGAAGGAATTTTATTCACGGATAAAATATCATCTTTGAAAAAAAGATTGATTCAAAAAAAGTTAAAAAATATCATGGAAGGAAAAACGTTTCAGGAATACCGAATGAAATTTTTTGCCAAAAAAGGAAGATAAATTAGGAAACAAGCAGTTTTGTGAGAGATATAATTATTTCAAAACTACTAACAACGAACTATAAAAATTAAAATAATGAATTTAGAAAAAATTTTAGCGATTTCAGGTAAACCAGGTTTATTTGCATTGAAAGTACAAACTAGAACTGGTTTTGTTGCCGAATCTTTATTAGATGGAAAAAAAGTAACGGTAAGTTTAAAAAGCAACGTGAGTTTGTTGACTGAAATTTCTGTTTATACGTATGATGCTGAGAAGCCATTGGCTGAAGTAATGTCAAATATTGCTAAAAAAGAGAATAACGGAAAGGCTATTTCTCATAAAGAAGACAACAACACTTTGAATGCCTATTTTAGAGAAATTCTTCCTGAATATGATGAAGAAAGAGTATACGCATCAGATATCAAAAAAATCTTGAACTGGTACAATATGTTACAAGAAAGAGGTTTAGTTACAGATGATGCACCACCAGCGATTGGAAAAGAAGAATCAGTTACTGAAGAAGTAGCTGCCGAAGCAAAGCCAAAAAAAGCGAAAGCTAAAAAAGAGTAGTAGTACTTATACCAATATAAAATCCTGTTAAGACGTTTTCTTAACAGGATTTTTTTTATTTTTACCAAAAACCAAAACTATGAATTCAAGAGCCGATCAGTTAGCAGCCTTCGATCGATTGTTAACCATAATGGACGAATTGCGCGAAAAATGTCCGTGGGATAAAAAACAAACCTTGCAGTCTTTACGTCACTTGACCATAGAAGAAACCTATGAATTAGGCGATGCTATTTTGGATAATGACTTAAATGAAGTTAAAAAAGAGCTTGGTGATTTGCTGTTGCATTTGGTTTTTTATGCCAAAATCGGAAGCGAAACACAGGATTTTGATATTGCCGATGTATGTAATGAAATTTGCGAAAAACTCATTCATCGTCATCCTCATATTTATAGCGATACCGTTGTGGAGAATGAAGAAGAGGTAAAGCAAAACTGGGAAAAACTCAAATTGAAAGAAGGAAAAAAATCTGTTTTAGAAGGCGTTCCTAAAAGTTTACCTGCCTTGGTTAAAGCTAGCCGAATTCAAGATAAAGTAAAAGGAGTGGGATTTGATTGGGAAGAATCCCATCAAGTTTGGGATAAAGTACAAGAGGAATTACAAGAACTTCAAGAAGAAGTGGCGTCTGGAAATCAAGACAAAATGGAATCTGAGTTTGGAGATGTTTTATTTTCGATGATTAATTATGCCCGTTTTTTAAACATCAATCCAGAAGACGCTTTGGAACGAACCAATAAAAAGTTTATCAAGCGATTTCAATACCTAGAAGGCAAAGCTGAAGAGCTAGGGAAACCGCTTATGAATATGACTTTGGCTGAAATGGATGTTTTTTGGAATGAAGCCAAGAAGCTTTAAAGAAAAACAACCATTCATTTTATAAAATTCTACTTTACATGTCAGCAAACAAAACCGAATTAAAACGATCATTAGGCTTACTCGATGCTACAAGTTTAGTAGCAGGTTCTATGATTGGTTCAGGGATATTTATTGTTACATCAGCAATGGCAAGAGATGTTGGTTCTGCCGCATGGTTGCTATTGATTTGGGTGGTTACGGGATTAATTACCGTAGCTGCTGCTTTGAGTTACGGAGAGTTGGCAGGAATGATGCCCAATGCAGGCGGACAGTTTGTTTATATTCAAAGAGCCTACGGTCGCTTGGTTGCTTTTCTCTATGGTTGGACGGTTTTTTCGGTGATACAAACGGGCGTAATTGCGGCTATTGCCGTTACATTTGCGAATTATAGTGCTGTATTTTTTCCTGTTTTGGATACCGTTTTGTTTCAATCTGGGAGTTTTGTTTTTTCTAATAAACAAGTACTTGCTGTTTTTAGCATTTTTATTTTAACTTATATTAATACCAAAGGAATCGAGAACGGAAAATGGATTCAATTGATATTAACGGCAACTAAATTATTGGCACTTTTTGCGCTTATAATTTTAGGAATCTATGTTGGGATACAAAAAGATATTTTATCGGCTAATTTCAGCAATATGTGGGAAGCTAGCAAGACAGTTGTACATCCTGATGGTTCTGTTACAGTAACGAAATTAGTTGGTACAGCAATTTTAGGAGCTGCAACAGCTACCATGATTAATTCTTTATTTTCTAGTGATGCGTGGAATAACGTCACGTTCATAGCAGGTGAAATAAAAGATCCCAAGAAAAATATCCCGAGAAGTTTGTTTTTAGGAACTTTGATTGTTACTGTGATTTATGTTTTGGCCAATTTGGCTTATTTGTCTTTACTGCCAATTCATGGAACGCCAAATAGTAGCGATATAGTGTCAAACGGAATTATGTTCGCCTCCAATGATAGAGTAGGTGCTGCGGCTGCGAGTATGATTATGGGAAATACGGGTGTTTTCGTGATGACGGCACTAATAATGATTTCCACTTTTGGTTGTAATAGCGGATTAATCCTATCTGGTGGACGGTTGTTTTATGCCATGGCTAATCAAGGATTGTTTTTTAGAAAAGCTACAGAACTCAACAAACATCAAGTACCAGCGAAGGCGCTTTGGGTACAATGTATTTGGGCATCGGTGCTTTGTGTATCTGGAAAGTTTGGGGATTTATTGACCTATGCCACTTTTGCTTCCCTATTGTTTTATATCCTAACGATACTGGGTGTCTTTATTTTACGAAAAAAAGAACCCAATATGTTGCGACCCTACAAAGCATTTGGTTATCCTATTGTTCCTGCACTTTACGTTCTTGTTGCTACAGGTATTTGTTTGACACTTTTAGTCTATGAGACAGTGAATACTGGAATTGGACTAGCTATTGTTGCTTTGGGAATTCCTATTTACTATGCTATTTTTAAGAAAGAGTAACTCGATTATTCGGCTACTTTTTTTAATTTATTCAAGTCTTTAATCGCGATTTTTTTGCCTATTAATTCGATTAGGCCACTTTTATTGAATTCTGATAGAATACGAATACAGCTCTCTGTAGCCGTACCAATCATACCCGCTAATTCTTCTCTAGAAAGTTGGATTCTTAAAGTATTATCTGCGTTTTTTCCAAAAGTATCTTGTAGATAAAGTAAGGTTTCTGCCAATCTGTTCTTTACGGTTTTTTGTGCCATAGAAACTACATGCAAATCAGATTCTTTTAAATCCCCACAAATGCTTTTCATCATTCCTAATGAAAATTGATTGTTTTTGTTGAAAAAGCCTAGGATTTCAGATTTTGGGATAAAACAAACTTCCATGTCTTCAAGAGCAACAGCTGAAAGATTGGCTGGCTCGTCGCTAACCATAG
This sequence comes from uncultured Flavobacterium sp., assembly GCA_963509895.1. Classification (GTDB taxonomy): domain Bacteria; phylum Bacteroidota; class Bacteroidia; order Flavobacteriales; family Flavobacteriaceae; genus Flavobacterium. The sequence goes on along the minus strand of CAUPCW010000007.1, from coordinate 29,717 downwards.
AACGTTGACCTAAAAGTTCGCCAGCTTTTACCAGTTTTACAATTTGATCTTTTCCGTTGGTACTTAGTTTAGAAAGTTTACAAAAACCTTCTTTTATGCAGTATACACCGTTTATGGTTTCGCCTTCTTCAAAAATTGAGTCACCTTTTTTAATTGTGTAAGAAGTTTTGCAATTCGCAATTTTTAATAATTCTTCTTTGTTTAGCGCTTTTAAAGAACTAAATTCACGTACAATACAGTGTTCACATTTGCTCATTTGCGGAAGGAATAATTTTCGCAAAAATAAGCAAATTTATGACAAAAATCATTTTTTTGGGACTTTCAATTCGCAACCTTTGCGGGACTTTAATAGGAAAAGTATAGTATGAGAAAAGAAAATTGTTTTCATTGTGGTTTAGACATTGATAGGGCTGAGGAAATACATTTCGACAATAGAATTTTTTGCTGTAACGGTTGTAAAACGGTTTATGAAATCTTTAGTACCAATGACCTCGCTTGTTATTATGATTTTGAACAATCGCCTGGTGCAACTCCTATAGATATTGCCGGAAAATATGATTTTTTAGATAATCCAACAATTGTTGCTAAACTACTCGATTTTCAAGAGGAAAACACCGAAATCATTACTTTAAATATCCCCCATATTCACTGCAGTTCTTGTATTTGGATTTTAGAAAACTTGCAACGATTGCAGTCAGGAATAAATACTTCTCAGGTTAATTTTCCAGAGAAAAAAGTTAGAATCAATTACAATCCAAGCTTGGTAACGGTGAAAGAAATCGTTTATCTTTTGAGTTCTATTGGTTATGAACCTTACATTAGTCTCGAAAATTACGAAACGGGAAAAGAAAAGATAGATAGAAGTTTGACGTATAAACTAGGGGTTGCCTTCTTTTGTTTTGGAAATATTATGTTACTTTCTTTCCCAGAATATTTTGAGGTAGAAGAATATTGGTTAGACCAATACCGAGGTTTTTTTCGCTGGTTGATTTTTGCCCTTTCTTTGCCTAGTTTTTTCTATTCGGCAAGCGGTTATTATGTTTCGGCTTACAAAAGTATTCGTTCTAGAATGCTCAATATCGATATTCCAATTGCGCTTGGGATAGTAGTGATGTTTATCAGAAGTACTTTTGATATTGTCATGGATTACGGTTCAGGTTTTTTTGATAGTTTATGTGGACTGATTTTTTTCATGCTTTTAGGAAAAATGTTTCAGATAAAAACCTATAGTTTCTTGAGTTTTGAAAGAGATTTTAAATCCTATTTTCCTATTGCTATTACCCGAATACATATTGATTCCTCCGAGGAAAGTATTCCTGTTTTTGATATTCAAAAAGGAGATCGATTATTGATTCGAAATCAAGAGTTGATACCTGTTGACGGCATTTTAATTAGCGAAAAATCAGAGATTGATTATAGTTTTGTTACCGGAGAAGCGATTCCAATTGTGAAAAGTTCTGGCGATAAAATCTTTGCGGGAGGAAAACAAATTGGGACAGTAATCGAAATGGAAGTATTGCATGCTGTTTCTCAAAGTTATTTGACGCAGTTGTGGAGTAACGACGTTTTTCAGAAGAAAGTAGATCAAAAACACAAAACCATAACTGATACGATTTCGCGCTATTTTACCCCGATTCTATTATTGATTGCCTTTGCAGGTTTTGGATATTGGATTTTTTTTGATGCCAATACTGCTTTCAATGTTTTTACCGCAGTTTTGATTGTAGCTTGTCCTTGCGCATTGGCATTAACAGCGCCATTTACTATGGGCAATGTGTTACGAATTATGGGGAAACAAAAGTTTTATCTCAAAAATGCTTTGGTAATAGAACAATTGGCCAAAGTCGACACTATAGTTTTTGATAAAACAGGGACTATAACGACCAATAAAAAATCGAATATCAGTTATCAGGGTATCGAGTTGAGCATTGAAGAACAAGCTTTAATAAAGAGTGTTTTGAGAACGTCTAATCATCCTTTGAGTAGGATGCTCTATGACTTTTTACCTGTAACCAAGAGAGAAAAAGTCATCCTTTTTGATGAAATTCCAGGAAAAGGAATTCAAGCCAAAATTTTAGATAAACAAATTCAAATTGGTTCCGCGTCTTTTGTAGGTAAAAAACAAGTGGAAGGGTTGCAGCAAACTGCGGTTCATATCAAAATTGATGAAGTGTATTACGGTCGTTATGTGTTTAATAATGAATATAGAACCGGTTTAGAAGATTTATTTCAATTATTGAATAAAAAGTACGAAATAAAAATTTTATCAGGTGATAACGAAGGTGAAAGACTCACTCTAGAAAAATTACTTCCAAATGGAATCGAATTGGTTTTTAATCAAAAACCTGAGGAAAAATTAGCTTTTATAAAGCAACTACAAGAGCAAGGCAAAAATGTGATGATGGTGGGCGATGGTCTAAATGATGCTGGAGCTTTAGCGCAAAGTAATGTTGGAATTTCGATTTCTGAAAATGTAAATGTGTTCTCGCCAGCTTGTGATGCTATTCTCGATGCGTCTGAGTTTTTTAAATTAAACTACTTTTTAAATTTATCCAAAGACGCTATAAAAACCATAAAAATGAGTTTTGCATTATCCTTATTCTATAATGTCATAGGACTCTCGTTTGCCATCACTGGAAATCTCTTGCCGCTGGTTGCAGCAATCATTATGCCCTTGAGTACCATTACGATAGTAAGTTTTGTAACGATTATGAGTAATTATTATGCTAGAAAAAAAACTCACAATTTATATTAGAAATATTGTTTTTTTTGCATAATTTTAACAAAACAAGATTAAATATGATAAAAGTCATATTTTGAAATTTTTCTTAAAAGTATTTTTGTCTATATAATTCTTAAGTATTATGAGTGTCATTTATCTTTTAATTTCCATCAGTATTTTTGTTGCTATAGGTTTTTTTGTTGCTTTTGTTATTGCAGTAAGAACCGGACAATACGATGACGATTACACCCCTTCTGTGCGAATGCTCTTTGATGATGAGTTAGCCAAAAAAAATCAAACAACAACAACAACAACAACAACAACAGAAAACTAATTTAATTATGGAGATGCAACAATTTTATTACGACAACAAAATTGTAAAGAAGTTCATTTACGCAACCATTGTTTTTGGTGTTGTGGGAATGCTTGTGGGCCTTATTTTGGCATTGATGTTTCTTTTTCCAAACGTAACCGAGGGAATTTCCTGGTTGAGTTTTGGTAGATTGAGGCCTTTACACACTAACGCTGTTATTTTTGCCTTTGTAGGAAATGCAATGTTTGCAGGGGTGTATTATTCCTTACAGCGATTATTAAAAGCAAGAATGTATAGTGATTTCTTGAGTAATCTTAATTTTTGGGGATGGCAATTGATCATTGTTGCTGCTGCAGTCTCGTTACCATTAGGATATACTTCTTCTAAAGAATATGCAGAATTAGAATGGCCAATAGATATTGCAATTGCATTAATTTGGGTTGTTTTTGGAATCAATATGATTGGTACCATGCTAAAAAGAAGAGAACGTCACCTATATGTTGCGATTTGGTTTTATCTAGCCACTTTTATTACAGTGGCTGTTTTACATATTTTCAACAGTTTAGAATTGCCTATTTCAGCAATGAAAAGTTATTCTGTTTATGCTGGAGTTCAAGATGCCTTAGTACAATGGTGGTATGGTCATAACGCAGTGGCATTTTTCTTAACAACTCCTTTCTTAGGATTGATGTACTACTTTGTGCCTAAAGTTGCCAACCGTCCTGTTTATTCTTATCGTTTATCGATTATTCACTTTTGGTCTTTGATTTTTTTATATATCTGGGCAGGACCGCACCACTTATTGTATTCTGCGTTACCTACTTGGGCACAAAACTTGGGTGTAGTTTTCTCAGTGATGTTGATTGCTCCATCTTGGGGAGGTATGATTAATGGATTGTTGACTTTGAGAGGTGTTTGGGACAAAGTTAGAGTGGAGCCTGTTTTAAAATTCTTTGTAGTAGCAATGACGGGTTACGGTATGGCAACTTTTGAAGGACCAATGTTGTCTTTGAAAAACGTAAATGCTATTGCACACTATACCGATTGGATTATTGCTCATGTTCACGTTGGTGCATTAGCCTGGAATGGATTTATGGCTTTTGGTATTATTTATTGGTTAATCCCAAGAATGTCAAAAGGAACTTTATATTCTACAAAGTTGGCAAATTTCCATTTCTGGATTGGAACTTTAGGAATTATTCTTTACGCATTACCAATGTATGTTGCAGGTTTCTTGCAAGCTTCCATGTGGAAACAGTTCAATCCTGATGGAACATTAACTTATGGAAACTTCTTAGAAACAGTAACTCAAATTATGCCAATGTATTGGATGAGAGCTGTTGGTGGTACTTTATATTTAACGGGAATGTTAGTGTTAGTGTATAACATTATACAAACCGTTAGAAACAGCGACGCTATCGAAGATGAATTAGCAGAAGCGCCCGCACTTCAAGAAATTAGTTCTAAACGTAAAAGAGGAGAAAAATACCATACTTGGTTAGAAAGAAGACCAATACAAATGGCAATTTTAGCAACTGTGGCAATTTTAATTGGAGGTTTTATCCAAATTGTTCCTACCATAATGGTTAAATCTAATATTCCAACCATTGCAAGTGTTAAGCCGTATTCACCTCTTGAATTAGAAGGCCGCGATTTGTACATCCGTGAAGGCTGTGTGGGGTGTCATTCTCAATCTGTTCGACCATTCAGAAGCGAGGTGGAGCGTTATGGTCCACAAGCAAAAGCTGGAGAGTTTGTTTACGATCATCCATTTCTTTGGGGGTCTAAACGTACGGGACCAGATTTACAACGAGTTGGTCAAAAATACAACGATAATTGGCATTTTAACCATTTCTGGAGTCCACAAAGTATTTCAACAGGATCTATTATGCCAAGTTATACTTGGCTCTTCGACAACAAACCAATGGACATTTCTATGACCGAAAAGAAAATGAAAGCCATGGTTAGTTTAGGCGTACCTTATACAGATGAACAAATTACTAATGGCCTAAAAGACCTGAGAGCACAAGCCATCAAAATAGAAGAAAGCTTGAAAAATGATCCCGACTTCGTAAAAAGTTATGATGAAAGTAAAAAGAAAGCAGAAGCAAGAGGAGAAAAATTTGTTCCAATGAACGAAAGAGAGATTGTTGCTATGATTGCTTATATGCAACGATTAGGTACTGATATTAAGGTAAAAGATAATAAATAAGAAAGAGTATGTTTGAACAAATTAAACACAATATGGAGACGATTACTGGGATTGCAATCTATCCGGTACTATCGTTATTGATTTTCTTTTTCTTCTTTGTGGGGTTAGCTTTTTGGGTGTTTTCGTATAATAAAGAAACCATTCAAGAAATAAGCAATATTCCTCTTGAAGATAATCCCTCTGTATAATTTTAAAACGTAAAAAAATGAAAAAATTAATTCCAGTATACGTTAGGGTTCCCCTTATTTTCTTTGCCGTTTTAGGTGCTATGGAGTATTTTATTGATTCAGGTGATCGCCCAGCATTTATAAAATTCCCCATGGTTTCTGTATTTTTATTTGTCTTTCTTTTTTTATTGATAGCCATCGAGATAACGGTAAGCGCTATTGATGCCATCACATATAGCTTATTGACAGATGAACAAAAAGCCAAATTAGAAGAAGCTTCTTCTATAAGTTTAGGACAAAGTGATTGGTATAAAAATCTAATGAAAAAATTGACTAAATCAGCTCCAATTGAAAAAGAAGGAGAACTGCTTTTAGATCATGATTATGATGGTATTCGTGAGTTAGATAATAGTTTACCACCATGGTGGGTGTATTTATTCTATGCTTGTATTGCTTTCTCCGCAGTATACTTAATAAGATATGAAATTTTAGGCGCTCCCAATCAAGAGGAAGAGCTACAAAACGCTCTAGCTGAAGCTAAAATTGAAGTAGCCGAGTATATGAAAACTGCTCCCGATTTGATGGATGAAAAAACGGTTACTTTATTGACCGATCCAGCTGAATTGGCCATAGGTAAAGAAATTTTCATTGCCAACTGTGCTGCATGTCACCGCGCGGATGGAGGTGGACAAATTGGTCCAAACTTAACCGATGATCATTGGATTCTTGGTGGTGGAATCAAAAATATTTTCCATACCCTTGTGAATGGCGGTCGCGATGGAAAGGGGATGATTTCATGGAAAGGAACATTAAAACCGAAAGAAATGCAAAAAGTGGCGAGCTATATATTATCATTACAAGGAAGTAATCCTAAAGATGCTAAAGCTCCCGAAGGAGAAATTTGGGTGGATGATGCCGCTCCAAAATCAGGAGCAACCACTGCATCAGTTACCGTCGCAAAAGATAGCATGCAAGTTAAATAAACTAATTATAAATTAATGTATTTTATACTGTGTCAAAGTGTTTTACTTTGACACAGTTGTTTTAAAAAGTTTTAAAAAAAACAAATATCATGGCAGTTCTACCTGATGAATCGTTTCGTGATAGTATTGCAACTATCGATGAGGAAGGCAATAGAAAGTATATTTATCCCAAAAAACCTTCCGGAAAATTCTATGACTATCGCAAATGGTTAAGTTATTTTTTATTACTTATTCTAGTGGCGAATCCATTTATAAAAATCAATGGAAATCAGTTTATGATGTTCAATGTTTTAGAACGTCGTTTTAATATTTTTAGCTTTCCATTTTGGCCACAAGATTTTTATCTTTTTGTGTTATTTATGATTGTAGGAGTCGTTTTTGTAATTCTCTTCACAGTAATTTTTGGACGCATTTTTTGTGGGTGGATTTGTCCTCAAACCATTTTTTTAGAAATGGTATTTCGTCGAATAGAGTATTGGATAGAAGGGGATAGAGGTGCGCAGATTCGATTAGATAAGCAAGAATGGAACGCTGATAAAATCCAAAAAAAGGCAACGAAATGGTTCATTTTTTTATTGATTTCATTTTTCATAGCTAATGTCTTTTTGGCCTACTTAATTGGTAGTGACGTTTTAATCAAAATGATTGAAGATGGTCCTAAGGGACATACCAGTACTTTGATTTCACTATTAATTTTTACAGGTATATTTTATTTTGTTTTTGCTTGGTTTAGAGAGCAGGTGTGCATTATCGCATGCCCTTATGGACGCTTGCAAGGTGTTTTATTAGATAATAAATCAATCAATGTTGCCTATGATTTCGTTCGTGGAGAAAAAGAAAAAGGTCGCTCAAAATTCAACAAGCAAGAAAATAGAGCCGAAACTGGAAAAGGAGATTGTATTGATTGTAAACAATGCGTACATGTTTGTCCAACCGGAATTGATATCAGAAACGGAACGCAATTAGAATGTATCAATTGTACAGCTTGTATTGATGAATGCGATACTATCATGGAAGGTGTAGGATTGCCAAAAGGCCTAATTCGATATGCTTCGGAAGATGAGATTGAGAAAAATGAAAAATTCAAATTTACTGCCCGAATGAAAGGCTACAGTGCCGTCTTGTTTATTTTGGTCGGCATACTTTCGGGCTTATTATTTTTACGGGCCGAGATTGAAACTACTATTTTGCGTTTACCAGGACAATTATTTCAGCATAAAGGGGATAATATAAGCAATGTGTATACCTTTAAAATTATTAATAAGTCAAATGACGAGATTAAGGATATTCATTTTGAATTAAAAAACATCAAAGGAACATTAAACGTTGTTGGAAAGCACAATCTATCTGTTCCTAGACAAGGAATGGCTAGCGGAACGCTTTTTGTCGAAATCAATAAATACTTGCTAGAAAGTGACAAAACCAAAATAGAAATAGAAGTATATGAAGGCAATGAATTGATACAAACTACTGTTACAAATTTTTTAGGACCACGTAGTTTTGATTAAAAAGTATTGTTTTTAAAATTTAAATTGTAATGATGAAATTAAAATTAAACTGGGGATCATACATAGTAATAGCTTTTGCTTTGTTTATGACGTTTATCCTATACTTTGTTGTAAAAGTACAATCAGATTCTAAATATGATAATGATTTGGTAGTTGAAGAATATTATAAACATGATATTCATTATCAAGAAGAAATGCAAAGAGTTCAAAATGCTCAAGATTTACCAATTAAGCCTCAAGTATCACAATTAGAAAATGAAGTTACAATTACTTTTCCTGCGAACTTTGATCCAAAAATAATTACGGGTAATGTAGCTTTATACCGTCCATCTAATAAAAAATTAGATTTTCAAGTAAAATTAGCCTTGACAGAACCTGTTTTGCATATTCCCAAAACAAATCTTGTTGGAGGAAGCTGGGACATCAACATGGAATGGCAGTACAAAGGCAAAGCCTATTTGACCAAAGAAACGATTTACATCAAGTAAGTTATAATATTTAAAGTTGTCTTCAAATGGTATATACCGCTTTTTTATTCGGAGTAATAAGTAGCTTTCACTGCGTTGGGATGTGCGGACCTATCGCAATGCTTTTGCCGGTAGATCACTCAAATCAGGCCAAGAAGGTAACTCAAATTTTGACGTATCATTTAGGAAGACTTACAGCTTACGGAAGTATGGGCTTGCTTTTTGGACTATTAGGCAAAGGTTTTTTTATGGCTGGAATACAACAAAAACTTTCTATTGTTATCGGTATTGTAATGATTGTAGTAGTTTTAATCCCAGAAAATATTTTTGCAAAGTACAATTTTTCGAAACCCATTTATCGATTAATTTCTAGTTTGAAGCAAAAACTAGGAAGTCAATTCAAGCAAAAAACGTACAAGTCATTATTTACAATTGGTTTGTTTAATGGTTTTTTACCCTGCGGAATGGTGTATGTTGCTTTGTTTGGAGCCATTGCTATGCAAAGTCCTGAATTAGGTGTGCTCTACATGATTTTATTTGGACTAGGTACGATTCCTTTAATGAGTTTTGTAGTGTATTTAAACCAATTCTTGACGCTAACGGTTAGAAACAAAATCCAAAAAATAATTCCTTATGTTGCTGTTTTTATTGGTGTATTGTTTATTCTAAGAGGATTAGGATTGGGGATTCCATATATCTCACCCAATACAACAAGCTTATTTGTACAACAAAATCCAAATTGTCATTAAAGAAAGGGTTTGTTAAATTGTCATAGAAAAAAGTGCTGTTTCAGGTGCTTTTCTTTTTAATAACAAATCAAAAGCCATACAAATGTTTCGAACAAAGGGTTTGCCCGCCTCTAAAACCGTAATCTTTTGATCATTAATCGTAATCAAACCATCTTTTTTCATTTCTTCAAGTTGCGAAATGACTTCAGGAAGTTCTTCAAAATATAAATGTTCATTGTTCCAAGATGTTTGAAACTGACACATTAGATTAAGAATGTGCTGCCTGATGATTAAGTCTTCTGGAGTTAAAATATGACCTCTTGAAATAGGTAATTCTCCTTTTTCTATACATTCATAATACTCCTCAATGGTTTTTACATTTTGAGCAAAACTATACCAACTATCACTTATAGATGACACTCCTAAGCCTATCATAACTTGTGTTTTAGAGGAACTATAACCCATAAAATTACGATGAAGTGTTTTGTTTTTGAAGGACTCAAAAAGACTGTCCTCTACTAAGGCAAAATGGTCCATCCCAATTTCATGATAGCCATTTTTGCTTAATAATTTTTTACCAACTTTATATAATTGGCGTTTTTCTTCATCTTTTGGAATGTCAGTGTCTTTAAATCCTCTTTGTCCATTTCCTTTGATCCATGGCACATGCGCATAACTGTAAAAAGCTAAACGATCGGGATGTAACGATTTTGTTTTCTCGATAGTATCAACAATATCTTCGAGCTGCTGAAAAGGTAGTCCAAAAATAATGTCATGACTTATTGAAGTGTACCCAATTTCTTTGGCCCAAAAAGTTACTTTGGCCACATTATGAAAAGGCTGTATTCGATGTATAGCGGTTTGTACTTTCTTTGAATAATCTTGAACACCAAAACTCACTCTACGAAAACCTAGCTCATACAGTGCTTGAAGTTGTGATTTACTTGTGTTATTGGGGTGACCTTCAAAACTAAATTCATAGTTAGGAGCTTTTTCAGCCAAGTTTAAAATTCCGTAAATTAATTTTTTTAAATGTTCCGAAGAAAAAAAAGTGGGTGTTCCTCCACCCAAATGAATCTCTTTGATGATTGGTTTTTCATCTAAAACAGCACAATATAATTCCCACTCTTTTAGTAAAGCTTCGATATAAGAATGCTCGACATTATGATTTTTAGTAATTCGTTTGTTACATCCGCAAAAGGTGCAAAGACTTTCACAGAAAGGTAAATGAATGTATAAACTAATGCCTTGGGAAGAATTACTTTCTATAAATGAACGCTTTAATGTTTCTACCCATAAGTCTTTAGAAAAAAGCAATTCATTCCAATACGGTACCGTAGGATAACTAGTATATCTAGGCCCAGGTACATTGTATTTTTGAATTAGATTTTTTTTCATAATTAACTTAAATTTAGATTACAAAAATATCTTGTATTGCTTCCTATGGAAATGATATTTATCATAAATACTAAAAAACTGAGAAAAGAATAAATTTATGCTTTTCTCAGTTGTGAATTATATAGGATATCGTTTTACTTATCCTAAAAGTACATTGATTTTTTGTGTCCAATTCTTGGCAAGCTTTTCATCTTCAAAAAGACAAACTTGATTCATAGGATCGAATTTTGAGTCATAGACAATTAAATTCACTTTTTGATTTTCTTTTTTGTATGTGAATTCAAGTTCAATTTTTTCCGCCTTATGCGTTTCTTCATTTATCGTATAAAGCATTTTTAAATGAATGATTTTTTTTAATTCAATCAATTTAGAGAACGTTTCTTTTGGATTAAAATCAATAAATAAGAAGATTTTGTTTTTTTTATCTATAGAAAAAACTTTTTTGTTTTGAGCATCACTTTCTTCAAAATCTATTGTATTGTCAGGATTATGAAGCGATTGAATGGCTTTTATTCTGTTTTTGTTGATACTGTTTCCTCTGAAGACAAAGTATAGTGGTATTGCTATTAAAATGGTTATTAGTAAACCGATAATTGTAACTGAAGTATCCATATTGAATATATTTAATGATTAAATAGAATGAAATGCAGAACATCCAAAGTTTTATAAATGAAAATCAGATGTTGAGATTATTGAAATATCAATGCTGATATTTCGCTACTAAATCACCAAAAATAATGAACAGGATAAAGTAAGAATGACACAGCAGCTATATAATTAATGCTTTTTTGAGTAAAAGCCTTAACTGCTGTTGCATAAGTATTATTTATTATAAAAAGTGGTAGGGCAAGAATAGCATGCCAGTCAAAAAAAGAAGAATGGACATTGTTTTCAATTGCAGAAGTTACTATTGTAGTTGGTTGAATACAATAAGAATCATGTATCTTATTTTGATCGAAAGAGGCCTTGTTTTCTTTTTGAAAAATAAATAGATGCTCCTTTTTGCTTTCCTGTTGTAGTAGGCAAAACAAAAACAATAATCCAGAAACGAGTAATATTTTTCTAAAAGAATTCATTTTGCAAAGTTACAAATTCAATTTCAGCCTCAGAAATACTAGTACTTAAATGATTGTTAATCTTTGTTTTAAGTAAAAAAAAAAATCCTCAATCGGGTTGGATTGAGGATTTTAATAGTTATTGTTCTAAATTTAAATTTCGAAGCTGTTGTAGTTTATCTTTCCAAACGTCTAGACTTTCCTTATGAATGGCAATGTTTTTTCTAACCTCAAGTACAATTGAATTTTCTTTCTTGGCATTTTTGGTATTAGTAAAAAACTGTATGTTATTTTCTAATTGAAAGATTTCATTTTGTACTTCTTCAATTTTACGCATCAAGAATATCTTTTCGTTATCCAATTTACGCATATCATTACTTTCGGATAGGTTTTCCATACGGTTAGAAAAACGCATCATATCGGTTTCTTTTTTGCTAAGGCTCAATTTATCGAACAAGGCATCCAAGATTTTATTAAATTTTCCTTCGATGTGTCTTCTTGGGAAAGGTACTTTTCCAAAATTTTTCCACGTTTCGATATGCTTTTTTATGGCTTCTAAATCCGTTTTGTGGTCACCTGTTAATTGGAATTCTTTAATGGTTTCCATATAAGCTTTTTTGTTTTCGAAAGCAGCAATTTCTTCGCCGTTTTCTTCACTACGTTGCTCTTTTAATTTAGCAAAGTAATGGTTACAAGCTTCTTTGAATTCATTCCAAATTTTATCAGAATATTTTCTAGGAACGTGTCCAATTTGCTTCCATTCTTCCTGAATTTGCTTCATTATTGGAGTAGTAGCAGCAAAATCTTCGCTCTCCTGTAATTCTTTGGCTTTGGCAACCAAAGCTATTTTTTTGTTTAAATTCTCTGTTTGGTCTTTTTTAATATCCTTGTAGAAAGAATTTTTAAAGCTATTAAAATTTCTTACTGCTGTTTTAAAAGCGGCCCATGTCGCTTCATTTACCTCCGAAGGTACTTTTCCAGCGCTAAAAAAAGCATTTCTCAAAGCTTCCACTTTTTCTATTTGGGCAAGCCACTGTGTATGTGCGCTCACTTTTTCAGTAGCTAATTGTTCAATTTTTGCAATGATTTCTTTTTTGGCAGCTAAGTTTTCAAGTTCTGAACCTCTTTGTTTTTCGAACAATTTCTCACGCTTGTCGTGCATTTGTTTGGTCAATTCGCTAAACTTATTCCAGATTTCATCACGATGTTCTTTTGAAACTGGCCCAATATCTTCTTTCCAGATTTTATGTAAATCTTGCAATTCTCGGAACGCTTTGTTTACATCTTCTTCAAGAATCAATTCTTCAACTCTTGCAATTATTTTGAGTTTTAAATCTAAGTTGTGTTTAAAATCGATATCTCTTGCTTCACGATCCAAATGCAAATAATCATAAAAATTCTCTACATGAAAATGATAGTTGTTCCAAACGTGATTGTATTTGTCTTTAGGAATTGGTCCGGCATTTTTCCAACGTTCTCTTAAGTCATTAAAGTGTTTTAAAGTATCTTTAATGTTGGCTTGTGGATCAATTAAATTTTTTAGTTCTTCAACTATAGCTAATCTACTATCTAAATTGCTTTTTAAACTCGTTTGAAGACTTTTAAAATGAGTGTTTTTATTGTCTTTATAAAGGGTGTAATACTGATCAAACTTATTTTTTAATGGAAAATGATATTCAAAAGTTTCGTTTGGATTGGTATTCTCGGCTGTAAATTCTTCTTTTTTCTCTTCTAAAAGGTGGTGGTATTTTGCCAAAAAAGCTTTTTTAATCTCCTCAATATGTTCTTTGACAGACATTACTTTTTCGGTAGTAACTAATTTTTGTAGTTCATTTACCAGCGTATCCATATCCAAAGCTTCATAATCAAGCAGAGGAATGTCGTGACGCTCTTTTAGTGTTTCATCTTCACTTTCTTCAGCATTGGTACTGGCAATGGCATCCAAAATTGTCTGATTCTCCATAGTTGAATCATTTGGACTTGATGCAGGAATTTCATCACTATTTGGTTGGATCTCAATAGTGTCTTGACTATTAATAGATTCTGATGATTGTTTTCCATCTGCATCGGGCAGGTTATCGTGCTTTTCTTCTAACATTTTATGAAATGTTTAAGGTTAATTTTTAAGAATGCGAAAGGTACTAAAGGATTGGCTAATTGCAAAATATTTCCTTAATATATAGCGATTATCCTTTAAAATAAGAACTATTTTTTGTTGAAATTTAATGTGTTTTGCCTTAATATAATATAACAACGCCAAGTTCTATCCCGTAATTGTATGATTTTTGATCTCCAAAGGCTAGACTTGGATGAATATAGAATAACGAATCTGGTGTTAGTTTTCTGCCGAATTCTACAAATGTACTATTTTGGAATCCTTTTCTAGTCTGATTGTAGCGAAGGGCTACGTTAGAACTAATCCAGTTTTTGGCAAAGGAATAAATCATAGTGCTTTCTAGAACGGTTGTTCGGATATCGGCTCTGTTTTCTGAACCGGCTATGCTATATTGATACTCAAAATCTGATATTAGTAGTAATTTTTTACTTTTATTAATGTATGTTCCATAAAAAATAGCTGGTGAAATGACCCATTTTCCTGACCCAAAGCTAGGGTTGTTAGCAGAATTTGTTGTGATTCGTAATCGAGTTGCTATTCCTGATTTTTTTGTTAAATAGGGAATATAAGACGAGGCAAAACTAATATCGCCAACCCCTGATTTATTCAATGTACTTGAATTAGTAGAGATAAGAGGTGCATCAAAACGAATCGTCCATGCGCGATTACCAATAGGTTTTAAAATGCGAAAGTTAGTGGTGTTGAATGACCCATTTTTAGTATCTAAATACTCATTAAATAAAATAATAGTTTCTTTGAAATAATTAAATCGAGCTTCAGAAAAAGGATTTTGTTCGCCTCTAATTGTTTTTTTATCTTGTGCATATACAAGACTCAAAGAGCTTAAAATAAAGTATACTAATAACCACTTCTTTCTCATAAAGAATAAATTTATGTACAGTAAATTTAAGTAAATAAATTGATTGTTAGTTAGTTGTGTGTATTTTTTCTGTCTTTTATTATAAAATAGTGTTACTTATTAAACAAAAAAAAACATCAAACGAATTCATTTGATGTTTTGTAACATAGAAAAAGAAACTTTATTTATTCCAAATCTTCCAAGCCTTTTCAGCTTGTAAAATGAGCATTTCTAATCCATTTTTGGTTTGAGCTCCCTGTTTTTTTGCTTTTTTTAAAAAAACAGTTTCCGCAGGATTATATATCAAATCATAAGCAATATGTTTCTCTGTAAAGAATTGGTAAGGAATATCAGGAAAATCATTTGTGTTTGGACTTGTTCCCAATGGTGTAGTATTGATGATAATTGTGTGATTTTCAAACACAGTTTCATTCAATAAATCGTAGCGAATGGTTTTTTCTTTGTTTTCTCGAGAGACGAAAGTGTACAAAATACCCAATTCATCCAATGCAAAAGCAACGCCTTTGGCAGCGCCACCTGTTCCCAGAATGAGTGCTTTGGTGTGGTGAGATTGTAATAGCGGTTTTAATGATTTTTTGAATCCGTGATAGTCAGTATTATAGCCTTTAAGCTTTCCACTTCTGGTAAATTTAATAGTGTTTACGGCACCAATGGCTGCTGCTTTTTTTGAAAGTTTATCCAAAAAAGGAAGTATGGCCTCTTTGTAAGGTATGGTTACGTTTAACCCTCTTAAATCGGGATTGTTTTTGATTAATTCGGTAAAATAATTTATCTCTTCAATATCAAAGTTTTCATAAGTATATCCCTCAAAAATAGGGTCTTTGAATTTTTCTGTAAAATGTCCTTTAGAGAAAGAATAGTTAATATTGCGTCCGAGTAATCCAAAACGCATCTTCAGAGAATCAATCATTGTTTTTTTTGTGTTTTGCTATATAGTTTTGAACCATTTTTCGGTTCCAAACTACTGGAAATAAATCTTCTATTAAAGTATAATTTTCAAAATTAAGTCGTAGCGCATTGCTTAAATGAAATTTTCCTTTAGTGTCGTTTTGCATCATAAGGTACAATCCAGCTAGTCGATATTCAATTTCATTTTCCTCTGGAAAAAACTCGGCTGCTTGCAATAAAGTTTGTATCGCCGTTTCAAATTCACCTAAAAACTGTAAAATATCTACCCAAAATAGCCATGTATCTAATTGATAATCGCCAAATTCAACTGCTTTTCGGTACCCAAATTCAGCTTCCTCAAAGAAATTCATTTGTTTATTGATGGTGGCATAACGTTTCCAATACAAACGATTTTGATTGTCAATTGCCAAAGCTTTGTTCACAAAAAACAACGCTTTTTGATAGTTTTTTTGACGCATGTAAAAATCCGTAATAGCTATCCAACCTTTATCCAATAAAGGATCCTCATGAACGGTTTGGTTAAAGAACTTTAGTGCCAATGCTTTATTGCCTAATTTTTCGTGGCATTTTCCAATGCGAAGCAAAGCATATGAAGTTGCATCGTCTAAATCTATAGTGCGAGTATAGCTTACAATCGCTTCTTCATATTTTTTTAGGCGCTCTAAAGCTTTTGCTTTTTCCATAAAAGCACCCAAGAATTCTTCGTCGATTAGGGTTGCATAATCAAAAGCACGAATGGCGCTTTGGTATTCTTTTACACTATAATGCAAACGTCCTAGTTGATGCCAAGCAATTTCGCTATATGGATTTCTGTCGATGTAATTAATGAGGTAGGCAATAGCTTCTTGGTTTTGGTCCAAAAATTCAAAACAATACACTACATTGTATAAGGCAGATTGATCTTCAATGTCTTCTTCTAAACATTGTATGAAGCTT
The DNA here is from genome assembly GCA_963509895.1 of uncultured Flavobacterium sp. Lineage (GTDB taxonomy): Bacteria > Bacteroidota > Bacteroidia > Flavobacteriales > Flavobacteriaceae > Flavobacterium. The sequence goes on along the minus strand of CAUPCW010000007.1, from coordinate 13,323 downwards.
TGTTTGGCTAATTCTAGATTATCCATAAACAAATATTCCATACCTATTAAGTTGTAGACATCAGCATAATCATCGGTATATTTTAAGGCGATTTTGAGTTGTTCAACTGCTTTTTCGTGTTGGTCTCTTTTGGACCAAATATTAGCTTTTTGAATAAAAATTTCTTCGTTTGTGGGCTCAATTGCATATAATTCATTGAGCATTTTTTCGGCCAAGTCTAGTTTGTCATCGTAAACTAGCATTTCTACCTGAACTAGTTTTAATCCGGTAGATTTGGGATGCTGATCTAATCCTAGTTTTAAGGCTTTCTTTGCTAAGTTGGCTTTTCCCATGTCTAGGTAATGAAGAATGATTTCTTCAAATTCCTCAGAGTCAAAAAAGAACACTTTGTTGGTTTTCAACATCGACTCAAATTTGGATAGCGATAAGCTATAGTCTTCTTCTTCGTTGCTTAATTGCATACTTAAATTATTTTGAGTTGCCTAAATAAAAATAGGTAACCTTTGTGTTATTGTGAGATTTTTTTGGAATTGTTGTGAACAATTTAATTAACATGCCTTATTCCATAATGTGGTCATATTACAGTAAGTTGTTTCAGTATCCAAACTTGACGCTATAAGCTTTTGCTTAATGCTACTTCATCCATTACCTCAAGAATAATGGCACAACCTTCTCTGATTTCCTCTTCTGAGATGGTCAGAGGCGGTGTGATTCGTATGGCGCAGCCTTCAAAAAGTAACCAAAATAAAATTAATCCTCTATCTTGACACTTTAAAATTACTTCGTTGGTAATTTCCGCTTGTTCTGTCATAGCCGCAAGCATTAATCCTTTACCTCTAATTTCTTTTATCAAAGGATGTACCAAAAGACTTCTAAATAGTTTTTCTTTCTCTAAAGCAGCTGTCATTAGATTTGTTTCGGTAATTTCCTGCAAGGTGGCCAAACTAGCTGCCGCAATGACAGGATGACCTCCAAAGGTGGTAATGTGACCAAGTTTTGGATTATTACTCAATAAATCCATCATTTCTGGTGCTGCGGTAAAGGCTCCAACAGGCATTCCGCCGCCCATACCTTTTCCCATAACTACTATATCAGGAACTACATCATAGTTTTGAAAGCCAAATAATTTACCTGTTCTGCCAAATCCAGGTTGAATTTCATCTACAATCATCATTGCACCAACTTCAGTGCAACGTTGTCTAACTTTTTTTAGAAAATCATTCTCTGGCTGAATGAAACCCGCGCCACCTTGAATGGTTTCTAGGATGATTCCTGCTGTTTTTGTGGTTATTTTTTCTAAATCAGCTTCATTGTTGAAGGTGATAAAATCCACATCCGGGATCAAAGGACGAAAGACTTGCTTGCGTTCTTCAAAGCCCATAACGCTCATAGAACCCATAGTGTTTCCGTGATAGGCGTTGTGGCATGAGATTAATTGACTTCTACCAGTGGTTCTTCTTGCTAATTTTAAGGCGCCTTCTATAGCTTCTGTGCCTGAATTGACTAGATAGGTTTTTTTTAACGGTTCTGGTAATTGTTCCGCCAATAATTTGCAAAAAGCCACAGCGGGACTTTGAGAATATTCGCCGTAAACCATAACATGCGAATATTTATCTAATTGATTTTTGATAGCATCGTTTACACGTTTGTTTTGATGGCCTAATGTGCAAGCGGATACGCCCGCTACAAAATCCAAATATTTCTTATTATTTGTGTCGTAAATGTAGGAGCCAATGGCATGCGAAACTTCCATACCTAATGGGTAAGGTGAAGTCTGAGCTTGGTATTTGATGAAATCTGTATTCATTTTGGATGCTAAGTTGTTAAATAAAGATGTTACAATCTCTTTATTATTCTTGTGTTTGAATACTTCAAATTGACAGCAGCTATTTTTTTGTTTTTGCTGAGGGTTTCTTTTTGTCGTAATTCAATGTTTCTTTCCGGGGTTTAATGGGCACACCCGCTCGATCATTTGCTAGCTTAGTTTGTTTGGCAATTTTTTCGTTGTCTATGTTTTCTTCGGGAGGGAAAATGTCGTCTTTCGATTGTATTCTTTCGTCCCCTCGCCAGACGAGTCCTTTTAGTTTTCGAGCATTTTCGGGAAGATCTTTCTCTGGAAAAATATCGCCATCTACTTCTCTAAAGAAAGTGATTGTCTCGATCGCGTTTTTATCAAAAACAATATTGATTTTACTACTCTTGTTTTTGTTGATTCCGATGAGTTCTTTATCGTCATTTCGCATGTAGTAAATGACTTCTGTATTTTTGATGATGTCAACATCGTGGAGTTTTCCATCTTTGAATTTTCCGAATAAATTCTGACCCTTTACTTGATTAAAACCAGTTCCTAAGGTGTCTTTCGAGACAATGAAGGTATTATTGAGTACTTTTAAAGAGTCTAATTTTTCGGTTTTAGAATCTCCAATTAAATGCATGAGGTCGCCTGTAATTTGATTTTCTGCATTCCACAAAATCGGATTACCAATGAGCTTTGTTAAGGCTGTTTTTGTACTCGAATGGATGGAATCGCATTTACCACTCATATCCGTTTTGTAGAAACGCACGTTATTGAAAGCCCTGATGATTCGGTTGCCTTCTTTTCCTGTGACCATTAATTTTTTACCATGAATATAGACCGAATCATTTTCTACAAAGTTAACGGCTACGGCACGTTTGGTTACAAACATGGAATCTTGCTTTTTGTAAATTTCGGCATAATGCCCTTTTACAATTCCTCGGTTAATAGAGTCTGTAATTTTTACATTTCGCGTTGCGGATGCAAATTCTTTATTTCGGTCATAATACAAACTGTCTCCCCTGATTAATCGGTCGTCATATTTGATATAGGATTTATTTAAAAAATGAGCTAAATTTTTCTTAGTGTCATAAAACCCTTTCTCTGTGTAAATATAGTTGGCTTTACTGGTTATAGTCGATGGACCCAGTAAATAGGAATGCCCAGAGTTACTGTAATAATCCAGATGGTTGGATTTGATAACATAAGTTGGATTGGTAATTGTAACTGCTGTCAAGAATTGAAACTTCTTTTGTGTTACATAATACCTTCCAGATTTACTTTTGAGTGTATTTTCTTTGTTGACAATGGTTCCGTTAGTATTATAAAATACTTCTTGTGTGTTGCGGTCAAAATTAATGGTATCGGTGGCTAAAGTGGCATCTGGTGAACTCATCACAGCATTTCCAGTAGCAAACGCTTTTTTTACGTTACCGCTATATTCCGCATATTTACTATTTAAAAAAAGCGTGTCTCCTTGAACCAACTGCACATTTCCAAAGGCTTTAATGTAATTTTCTTTTTCAAAGTAGTAGGCTTTGTTACAAGTCATGATTACACCATCATGGTTCATACGAACGTTTCCTGTAAGTAAAGCAGCATCTGGAGCTTCGATTTGATTAACTGCAAAAAAATCTGAATGTTCTACAACAATTTTCTTCGGAGCCTGAGCCAAGAGGTGAGGAGTAATGCTAATTATCAAACAAAAACGGATAATAAATACTAGTTTCTTCAATGGGAAAAATTTTTGTCAAATTTATAAAAAAGCAATGGAGTATAGGTTTATTATGATTTATTTGTGTTTGTTAAAATTACTGTTAAAAACGCCATCTTATTATACTTTAAATTACTAACAAATTTGCTTACTCACACGTTGTAGTAGTCCAAAATTGGCTACACACACTTCTTGGATCTTGTTAAAACGGCATATTTTTAGGTCTTTTTTTGTAAATTTATAGATTCGAATAGTTATTTCTTCATTTTTCGTAATTATGAAGGAATAATAAAATTTATCTATTATGATTAAAAAAATAGCCTTAATTTTCTTTGCAGGTGTTCTAGTACTAGCAACGGGATGCAAAACAAAAGATGTAAAAATGAATTCAGAAAAAAAAGCAACTACTGCGGAGCACAAGAAGGTAGTGTATCAGGTATTTACTCGTTTATTTGGAAACAATAATACAACCAATAAACCTTGGGGTACAATTGAAGAAAATGGAGTAGGTAAATTCAATGATTTTACGGAAAAAGCCTTGAATGAAATTAAAGATTTAGGGGTGACTCATATTTGGTATACAGGAGTGCCACATCATGCTTTGGTTCGCGATTATACTGCTTTTGGAATATCAAATGATGATCCAGATGTAGTGAAAGGTAGAGCAGGGTCACCTTATGCAGTTAAGGATTATTATAATGTAAATCCTGATTTGGCAGTCAATCCAGCCAATAGATTAGCCGAGTTTGAAGCATTGATTGCAAGAACGCACAAGGCAGGAATGAAGGTAATTATTGATATTGTTCCTAACCACATTGCGCGTAAATATGAAGGTAAAAGCAATCCAAAAGGCGTTAAAGATTTTGGTGCCGATGACGATGTTAGCGTAGAATACAAAAGAGATAACAATTTTTATTACATTCCTAATACTCGTTTTGAAGTTCCAGATGCTCCGAAACCACTCAATGGAGAAAATCATCCATTGGCAGATGGAAAATTTGATGAGTTTCCTGCAAAATGGACAGGAAACGGCTCAAGAATGGCAAAACCCGATAAGAATGATTGGTACGAAACGGTAAAAGTAAATTATGGTATTCGTCCTGATGGAGGAAAAGATTTTCCTGAACTTCCAGCTGGTTTTGACAAGAAAGATTATAAAGAACATTTTGCTTTTTGGGCAGATAAAAATGTGCCAAATTCTTGGGTTAAGTTCAAAGATATTGCCTTGTATTGGACTATAAAAGGTGTTGATGGATTTCGTTATGACATGGCCGAGATGGTGCCTTACGAGTTTTGGAGCTATATGAATTCAGCAATTAAAATGGCCAATCCAGATTCTTTTTTAATGGCAGAAGTATACAATCCAAGAGAATACAGAAATTATATTCATTTGGGTAAAATGGATTATTTGTATGATAAAGTTGAAACTTACGATAAATTGAAAGACGTAATTCAAGGTAGATCATGGCCTGATGAAATTTCGGGAATTCAATATAATATGATGGATATCGAACATCATATGCTTCATTTCTTGGATAATCACGATGAACAACGTCTTGCTAGTCCTGAATTTTCGGGTAGTGGCGAAAGAGGAAAACCTTTAATGGTGGTTTCGACTACTTTGAGTTCTTCTCCTACTATGATTTATTTTGGTCAAGAAGTAGGAGAGCCTGGTAAAGAAGACGCTGGTTTCGGAACGCATTCTAGAACATCTATTTTTGATTATATAGGAGTGCCTCATCATCAACGTTGGATCAATAATGGTAAATTCGATGGTGGTCAATTATCTTCAAGTGAAAAAGAATTACGTGATTTTTATAAACGTCTTTTGAATTTTTCATTAAAAAGTTCAGCTTTGATGGGAGCATATCAAGAAATTCAAGGGGCTAATAGAAATATAGTGCAAGGATATGATAAAGATTTGTACACTTTTGCACGTTGGTCAAAAGAGGAACAATTGATTGTAGTTGCTAACTTTTCTTCGACTATAGCCAGTAACTATGAGATGAGAGTTCCAGCCGATTTACTTGAAAAGTGGAATGTAAAAGAAGGTACGTATACTCTTGTAGATCAATTGTATGGTAAATACAAAACAGAATTAAAAGTGACCAATGGAGAGGGTAGGGCTTCAATAGCCATCACTCCGTCAGAATCTTTCGTATTAAAATTGCAATAAAAAGTTAGTTTCGTTTCATAAAAAAAATGCTCCTTAATTGGAGCATTTTTTATAGAAATTAATTTGTAAACTCAAATAGATTTTTCGCTTACTAACGATCTAATTTATTTTTTCTTAAAGGTTGCCTGATAATTTTCGTTGACTTTATTCCAATTGATTACATTAAAAAAAGCATCGATGTAATTTTTTCGCTTGTATTGGTAGTCAATATAATAAGAATGCTCCCAAATATCTAAAGCTAAAATTGGTTTTCCGTGATAGCCGACAACAGGAACCAAAGGCATCAATGGGTTGTCTTGATTTTGCGTACTAGTAATTTGGAGTTTTCCTTCGCGATCTACCACTAACCAAACCCAACCTGAACCAAAATGTTTTGAAGCGGTATTTTTAAATTGAGTAGTGAAATTTTCAAAAGAACCAAAATCTTTGGTAATAGCTCCTGCCAAGGTGTCTTTTGGTACTCCACCACCTTTTGGTCCCATTGTTTTCCAAAAAAGACTGTGATTGTAATACCCTCCTGCGTTATTTCGCATATCTGCATTATTGATATCTAATTTGGTGAGAACTTCTTCAATAGTTAAGTTTTCTAGAGGAGTTCCTTTGATGGCTTTGTTTAAATTATTGGTATACGTTAAATAATGTTTTGAATAATGTAGTTCTAGCGCTAAAGCTGAAATAGATGGTGATAAGGCATCGTATGTATAAGGTAAAGCTTCTACTTGAAAAGAACCATCATCCGCTTTTACATCTTCGGGATTACCTATAGTGATTTTTTGTTCTGCTGTTGGAAGAGGTACTTCTACAACTTCTACAAGTTCTTTTTTATTGCAGCTTACTAACACAATAAGGGATAAAAAAAGAGTTGCTAAAAAAAAATATTTTCTCATGGTTCACTATTTTTTTAATAAATTGTTTACAGTTTCTACATATAAGACTTTGGCTTCTTCTTGGGTTAAATGACTAATCTGAATCCAAGCATTGGTTTTAAAAGCGTTTCTTAAATCAAAATTATCACTCCTATTGTAATTTGAAGTCCCAAAAGTGGCTTGTTTGTAATAGGCATACAAACGTAACATTACATCTGGAGGTAATGGATCAGTCATATTAGAAGCCTTTTCAAAAGCTTCTTGAAAAAGAATGTCTAACGCTTCGTTGGTCATTATGCTTTTGTTGCAATAATAGTTTTTCCACCTATGGCTTTTTGATTTAATTCCACATTTATAGAGGTTCCCAAAGGTAAAAATATATCTACTCTTGAACCAAATTTTATAAAACCAGCATCTGTGCCCTGTACGACCTGCATGCCTTCTTGAGCATAATTAACAATTCTTCTTGCTAATGCACCTGCAATTTGGCGGTACAATACAGCTCCAAAAGTTGCATTTTCAACAACTATTGTCGTTCTTTCATTTTCCTCACTTGCTTTTGGATGCCAGGCTACAAGAAATTTTCCAGGATGATATTTACTAAATTTTACTATCCCACTTAAACCATATCTAGTTACATGTACATTGATTGGTGACATGAAAATAGAAATTTGTAGTCGTTTGTCTTTAAAATACTCCCCTTCGTAGACTTCTTCAATCACGACTACTTTACCATCAACAGGTGCTAAAATTTGATTTTCATTTAAAATCACAGCACGTTTTGGGTTTCTGAAAAATTGCAAAATAACGATCAAAAAAACTAAAGTAGCAATTTGTAGGGTCATTTTAATCCAATTTGTTTCAATGAGATAATCAGACAATAACAAAACAACTGCTGTAAAAGTAGTTCCGAATAAAATACTTGGGGTTCCTTCTTTATGAAACATAATTTAAAATTTGGTAAAATAAAAATATTACGGGTGCTACAAATATAACACTATCTAGTCGATCTAGTATGCCTCCATGACCAGGCATGATACTTCCGCTGTCTTTAACTTCGGCAATACGTTTGAATTTAGATTCTATTAAATCTCCTATAGTGCCCATTACACCTACGATTAGGGCAATAAGTGTCCAGATTAATATAGATTTTTGGCTAAACTCTGGCTTTGGTTCAATGTATAATTTTGAAATTAAAAAGCCAGCAAATACTGCAAAAACAATTCCGCCGAGGAAACCTTCAATGGTTTTTTTGGGGGAAATTCTTTCGAATAATTTGTGTTTTCCCATGGATTTTCCAACTATATAAGCAAATGTGTCATTGGTCCAAATCAAAATAAATAAGCCAATAATGATTTTTGGATTGTAATCATTAACACCAAAAGAGATTTTGGTTATGAAAATAAAGGGCAAAGTCACGTAGCCTAATAAGTATAAGTATTTTGAAGAAGTACTTACTTTTTGTACAGAATCATAAAACAAAAAGAGGATACATTTTATAGAAACAACTAGCGTTACCGCTAATAAAATCAAATCCAATTGTTGAATATTTAAGCTGAGGTTGAATTGGGTTTGGAATACCCTATTTAGGAATTCAGTTGTTTCAATGTTGAAATGACTTACCAAAGTAACAGAAATGTACAAAAGAGAACCGAGTACAATGGGTAAAATTGAATTAATTTGGACTAATGCACAAAATTCATAAATTGCAATAACCAAAAAAACACCAAATAGTATAAAAAAACTTTCAGTAGAATAAAGTATCGAAGCTAGTAATAAAATGATATATACAGCTCCAGATAAGGATCTTTTAAGCGTTTCATTCATTATTATAGATCCTCTAGTAGTATAAGGTATAAATTTTTAGCAGCACTTCCATACTGAGTAAAATCTTCTTCTTGGGCTTTTTCGAAATATTTTATAGTAGTTATGTTACTAGGATATTCTTTTTTGTACTTGTTTTTGATAGCACTTAGAATTTCGCTTTTACCAGAAATGATTTGACTTGTATGTGCAATTATTACCATGTTTACTGGTAATTCATTTGGTTTTTTTTGCTTAATTTGATTCGATGAAAAAGAAATTGAGCCTTCATCAGAAACTAAATTTTCGCAAGTTGCCAATAAAAATTTTGGATTTTGAGGTTTATCAAACAGAATGTTATTTTCTTTGAGTAATGGAAATAAAGTTGGTTCATAACAAATAGCTTCACCTTCAAACCAATCATTTTCCTCCAATATGTTTTCAAATTGTTCCTTTACTTCCAACATTGAATCGCAATAAAGAAACTTTCCGCCATTTCTTTTAAAATTAAAAATGAACTGTTCATCAACAGGGATGTTTTGCTCAAAAGAGATTTTATTAATCTCATTTTCATCATCTGAATTTGTTTGACCAGAACTAAAAAATTTTCTGAAAAGACTCATATTGGGTTACTATTCTTAATAATCTATTTGAAATCGGTCAAAGATAAAAAAATCTTAATTCAAAAGTTGATTTTGAATTAAGATTTTAAAAAATATATAATTTATATTTTAATTATTTAAGAAACAGTTTCTTCTAGATTTTGGTCAAAAGAACGCTTTCCAAAAATTGTTTCTAAATCATCTTTAAAAATGACTTCTTTTTCGATCAAAATATCAGCCAGTTGGTTGAGTTTATCTTTGTTTTTCTCTAATATTTGGATGGCTCTTTGGTATTGACCTTCAATTAATTCGGAAATTTCAGTATCAATAATTTTAGCGGTATCATCAGAATATGGTTTTGAAAAACCATACTCGTTTTGACCAGTAGAATCATAATAAGTTACATTTCCTATTTTATCGTTCAATCCGTAAATCGTTACCATGGCTCTAGCTTGGCGAGTTACTTTTTCTAAATCGCTTAGAGCTCCTGTTGAGATTTTGTCGAAAGTTACTTTTTCGGCAGCTCTACCACCCATAGTCGCACACATTTCGTCTAGCATTTGATCTGTTCTAACGATTTGTCTTTCTTCTGGCAAATACCAAGCTGCTCCTAGGCTTTGTCCACGAGGGACAATGGTTACTTTAATAAGTGGAGCGGCATGTTCTAGCATCCAGCTTACAGTTGCGTGACCCGCTTCGTGTATTGCAATTGCTCTCTTTTCGTCAGGAGTTATGATTTTATTTTTCTTCTCTAAACCACCAATAATTCTATCTACGGCATCTAAGAAATCCTGTTTGTCGACCGCAGTTTTGTTATTACGTGCGGCGATAAGCGCAGCTTCGTTACAAACATTGGCAATATCTGCTCCAGAAAAACCTGGCGTTTGTTTCGCTAAGAAGTCTAGGTCTAAACCTTCTACTTTTTTAATTGGTGCTAAGTGAACGGCAAAAATCTCTGCTCTTTCGCGAATATCTGGTAGGTCAACAAAAATTTGTCTGTCAAAACGTCCTGCACGCATTAATGCTTTATCTAATACGTCTGCACGGTTAGTTGCGGCTAATACAATTACATTTGAGTTGGTGCCAAAACCATCCATTTCGGTCAAAAGTTGGTTCAATGTATTTTCACGTTCGTCGTTTCCGCCAGACATATTGCTTTTTCCTCTAGCTCTACCTACAGCATCAATTTCATCAATAAAAATAATGGCAGGTGATTTTTCTTTGGCTTGTTTGAATAAGTCACGCACACGTGATGCACCAACACCAACAAACATTTCCACAAAATCTGAACCTGATAAAGAGAAAAAAGGAACTTGGGCTTCTCCAGCAACGGCTTTGGCCAAAAGTGTTTTTCCTGTCCCTGGAGGTCCAACTAATAAAGCTCCTTTTGGAATTTTACCTCCTAGATTAGTGTATTTTTCAGGGTTTTTTAAGAATTCAACAATTTCTTGGATTTCTTCTTTGGCTCCTTCTAAACCAGCAACATCTTTAAAAGTGGTTTTGATATCGGTTTTTTCGTCAAACAATTTAGCTTTTGATTTTCCGATGTTGAATATTTGACCACCACCACCAGCGCCACCACCAGACATTTTTCGCATGATGAAAATCCACACGCCAATGATGATAATTATAGGAAGTAAACTGATTAATATATCAGACCAATTGTTTTTTTGTAAAAAGTTGAAATCTTTAAGTTTTCCTTCCTTTACCGCTTTCTCTAATTTGGTTTGAAAAATTTGATCATTACCAATTTCTAGAGTATAATGTGGTCCTTTATTAGGTCTGTCAAATACATCTTTGGCTACTTTTTGATGAGTAGCTTCTTTCATTGCAGTTGAAGTGAGGAAAACTTCAGCTTCAGATTTATTGTAAACGATAACTTTTTCAATTTGCCCTTTTTCTAAATAATCATTGAATTTAGAAGAGGTTAATTGTGATGCTTCTTGTAGGCTTGAACCTCCAGTTGCAAAGTTTATTAAAAGAAAAATGATAAGTATCGCTGCGTAAATTAACCAAGGACTTATTTTAAATTTATTGGAATTTGGATTATTCTCTTTAGCCATTAGAAGTTAAGTTTCTTTAGTATTTGTTTTCGATAGTAGTAATTTTGGCATCTCCCCAAAGACTTTCAATGTTGTAGTACTCGCGAATGTGCTTTTGAAATACGTGAACTACAATATTTACATAATCCATCAGCACCCATTCTGCATTGTCAGTTCCTTCAACATGCCAGGGTTTATCTTTAAGTTCTTTGGATACTGTTTTTTGTATTGAATTGACAATTGCGTTTACTTGTGTATTGGAAGTTCCGTTGCAAATTATGAAATAATCACATACGGCAGTGTCAATTTCTCTTAAATCAAGAATATCAATATCATTTCCTTTTACCTCTTCGATTCCTTTGATGATGTTTGCTAACAAAACATCATTATTAATAGTCTTTTTCGCCATGAATTATTTTTATATAAGTTTGTAAAGTTACCATTTTTTGTGATTATTTTTGAACCTTAACATAATATTAAATTATGTTTTTCAAAAAACAGTAAATGAAGTTAATCAAACTCGATGCCATAGATTCTACAAACGATTTCCTTAAAGGCATTTCTGTTCTTCCTGAAACCCTTAATTTTACAGTGGTTACTGCCGAAGCGCAAACTAAAGGCAAGGGGCAAATGGGTCAAAATTGGATGTCGGAGCAAGGTAAAAATCTCATTATGAGTATTTTGGTTAAGAACGTTTTTCAAGAAGTTAGCCAGTTATTTCATTTGAATATTGCTTTTGCTCTTGCAGTTATTGAGGCTTTAGAATGTTACGAAATCCCAGAATTAAGTATAAAATGGCCTAACGACATAATGTCATATTCTAAAAAAATTGGTGGCATTTTGATTGAAAATAGTATCAAGAGTGATGGTAGTATCGAATCTATTATTGGTTTGGGATTAAATATAAATCAAACTAATTTTGAAGATTTACCAAAAGCGTCTTCATTGGCAGTCATCTGCGGGGTAGAGTTTGATAGGGAATTGATTTTGCAAGTAATTGTTAAACAAGTAAAGCAAAATATTGAGCAATTGTATGATAATGAGCTTCGTTTTTGGAATGATTATAAGCAATTATTGTTCAAGAAAGGTGTTCCAATGCCTTTTGCTGATGAAAATGGAGAGCATTTTATGGGTATTATACAGGGAGTTTCTCCATTAGGAAAGCTTCAGGTACTTTTAGAAGATGATAGTGTCAAAGAATTTGACATCAAAGAAATTCAAATGTTGTATTAAAATAGAAAAGGGAAAAAAAATATTTTTTTGCCCTTTTCTGAATCGTTTTAAATAAGACTAAAACTTCGTCATATTGGTTGCTAATGTTTCAATAAATTTACCAATTGGTCCTTTAATCATCATGGCCATCATAGGATTGAAATCTCCTTCAAAATCTAGTTTAACTTCACTTGAAGCTTCAGAAACTGCATCAATTCCTGCAGTAAGTGTAAAAGGTAATTTGTCGCTAGCTGCACCTAGAACTACTTTGTTAGGGGCTACCTTTTCTTTCATTTTTAATTTGATTTCAGGCATTCCTTTTAATCCAAAAATAAAAGCATCTTCACCTATTACTTCAAATTTAGCAATATTTTCAGGCATTAATTTTTCAAAGTTTCTGACATCTGTCAATAAATCAAATAATTCTTGAGCAGATTTTGATACAGTAACTTTTGGGCTTTCTAAATTCATTTTTTATGTGTTAAATTGTATTATTCTGAGACGCCCCAAGTTGAGGGTGTAGCATTCCATTCTCTTAAGGTGCTTTCTTCTTTTTCGGTGATGTATTGTTTTGCAACGGCCAAATTGAGTAAATTTTGGTAATTACTCAAAGTGTACAAATCTAGTTTGGCGTTTTTGAAGTTTTCTTCAGCCACATCAAAACCATAAGTAAAGATGGCAGCCATTCCTTTTACAATGGCACCAGCTTCTTTTAGTGCTTCAAAGGCTTGTAAGCTACTTCCACCAGTACTAATTAAGTCTTCAACAATAACAACACTTTGACCTTTTTGTAAAAAACCTTCAATTTGGTTTTGTCTACCATGTTTTTTGGGTTCAGGTCTAACATATACAAAAGGAAGTCCCATGCTTTCTGCTACAAGCATACCAATACCAATGGCGCCTGTGGCTACACCAGCAATTACATCTGGTTTTCCAAATTGTTTTTCAATATGTTTAGAAAATTCGTCTCTAACATAATTTCTTATCACTGGAAATGAAAGAATTAGACGATTATCACAATAAATAGGAGATTTCCAGCCAGAAGCCCACGTAAAAGGATTTCCGGGATTCAATTTAATTGCATTTATTTGCAAAAGCAATTCGGCTGTTTTT
>CAUPCW010000006.1:0-63785 GCA_963509895.1 uncultured Flavobacterium sp. | reverse complement strand
TAACGCAGAGGGAAAAAGAACAACGCCATCTATCATCGCTTTTGTAGAAGGTGGAGAAATTAAAGTGGGTGATCCTGCAAAAAGACAAGCAGTAACTAATCCAACTAAGACTATTGCTTCTATCAAACGTTTTATGGGACACACTTTTGCTGAAACTACAGAAGAGGCAAAAAGAGTTCCTTACACAGTAGTAAAAGGGGACAACAATACACCACGTGTGGATATTGACGGTCGTTTATACACTGCTCAAGAATTGTCAGCAATGACACTTCAAAAAATGAAAAAAACTGCTGAAGACTATTTAGGTCAAACTGTAACTGAAGCAGTTATTACGGTTCCTGCTTACTTTAACGATGCACAACGTCAGGCTACAAAAGAGGCTGGTGAAATCGCTGGTTTGAAAGTTATGCGTATCATCAACGAACCAACTGCTGCGGCTTTGGCTTACGGATTGGATAAAAAAGGAACAGATCAAAAAATTGCGGTTTACGATTTAGGTGGAGGTACTTTTGATATCTCTGTTCTTGAATTAGGAGACGGAGTTTTTGAAGTATTATCTACTAATGGAGATACTCACTTAGGTGGTGATGATTTTGACCAAGTAATCATTGACTGGTTGGCAGACGAATTCAAAGCTGAAGAAGGTATTGATTTGCGTTTGGACCCAATGTCATTACAACGTATCAAAGAAGCTGCTGAGAAAGCTAAAATTGAATTGTCTTCTTCTGCAGAAACTGAAATCAACTTGCCATACGTTACCGCTACGGCTTCAGGACCAAAACACTTAGTGAAAAAATTAACTAGAGCACAATTCGAAAAATTGTCTGATAGTTTAGTAAAACGTTCTATGGCTCCAGTAGCACAAGCATTGAAAGATGCAGGTTTGTCTACTTCTGACATTGACGAAGTAATCCTTGTAGGAGGTTCTACTCGTATGCCAAGAATTGCTGACGAAGTAGAGAAATTCTTTGGTAAAAAAGCTTCTAAAGGAGTGAACCCTGATGAAGTAGTAGCAATTGGAGCTGCTATTCAAGGTGGTGTATTGTCTGGAGATGTAAAAGATGTATTGTTACTTGACGTAACGCCTCTTTCTTTAGGTATCGAAACTATGGGTGGTGTAATGACTACATTAATCGAGTCTAACACAACTATTCCAACTAAAAAATCTCAAGTATTCTCTACTGCTGCAGATTCTCAACCAACTGTTGAAATCCACGTATTGCAAGGAGCTAGAGCAATGGCTGCTGATAATAAAACAATCGGTCGTTTCCACTTAGATGGAATTCCACCAGCACCAAGAGGTGTTCCTCAAATTGAAGTTACTTTTGATATCGATGCTAATGGTATCATCAAAGTATCGGCTACTGACAAAGGAACTGGTAAATCTCATGACATTCGTATCGAAGCTTCTTCTGGATTAACAGCTGAAGAAATCGAGAAAATGAAAAAAGATGCTGAAGCTAACGCTGAATCAGATAAAATCGCAAGAGAAAGAGCTGAGAAATTGAACGAAGCTGATGGAATGATCTTCCAAACAGAATCTCAATTGAAAGAACTTGGTGATAAATTATCTGACGATAACAAAGTAGCAGTAGAGTACGCTTTAACTGAATTGAGAATGGCACACCAATCTCAAGACATTCCAGCTATTCAAACGGCTTTGGATAACATCAATGCTGCTTGGAAAAAAGCAACTGAAGCAATGTACGCTCAAGGCGAACAAGGTCAAGCTGCTGCTGAGCCACAAACTCAAGGGGACAACGTTGAAGACGTTGAATTCGAAGAGGTTAAGTAATCCCCCTGGCCCCCAAAGGGGGAATAAGGAAATGGTTATAAAACCGAGTCAGTAATGGCTCGGTTTTTTTTGTTTAAATAAAAAGGAGGTGTCTTGCTGTAGACACCTCCTTTTTTGAATTGAAATAGGTTGTTTTTATTTTAGGATGTGCTCACTCAAAATACGGTATACTTCATTGATGTTATTGCCACCTTTTCCAAATTGTTTTGAAATAGGTTCGCTGTCATTGTTCAACCAAATTTTTAAATCTGCATCCATATCTAAGATCCCTGCACTTTCTTTAGAGAATTTTTTGATGCTTTTATAGGGAATAGATAAATAGTCTACTTTGGAACCTACTAATTGTTTTTCGACTAATATTAATCTTTTGTTAGTAAAAACAAACATATCTTTTATCAAACGAAAGGCTTTTTCGATGACTTCGCCTTCAATTAATATTGGTTCGAATTCTTTAGAAGCACTTTCGATAGTTACTTCTGAGGCGTTTCCTAAAATGGCATTAAATAGTCCCATAGTTTTTATTTTTGATTGTATTTTGCTTTGTATTTATCACTAAGTTTTGTTTGATGCGTCGCTAAACTAATCAGTCTACCTTGGATAAAGGCATGGGTTAGTTTGTTGGTTCTCATGTCTAAAGCATCGCCTTCGGAGATAAAAAGAGTAGCGTCTTTTCCTTCTTCTAAAGAGCCACATTGTTGGTCAATGCCTAATAATTTAGCACTATTCAAGGTAATTAGTTGTAAGGCTTTTTCTTTGTCTAAGCCGTAAGCGACACAAGTTCCAGCCAAAAAAGGAAGGTTTCTAGTATTCATTCTTTCGTGACTTCCACTATTTTCTAGACCTACCACAATTCCATTATCAGTTAATATTTTGGCCATTTTGTATGGTAGATTTACATCTTGATCATCGTTTGTAGGCATATCGTGTACTCTTCTCAAAAACACGCCAATATTGTTTTTTTGTAAAAGTGGCGCTACTTTATAGGCTTCGAATCCACCAACAATGACCATTTTTTTAATTCCGTTTTCTAAGGCCAATTGGATACCATCTGTAATTTGTTTTTCTTCATCGGCATGAATGAACAAAGTTTGTGTGCCTTCGAATAAACCTTTAGTCGATTCGGTAACTAAATTTCTATTGTCTGAGGTACCGCCTAGATAAGCTTTGGCACTTTTGAAAAAAGCATTTAATTCTTGAAGTTGTTTGGTGTACTCTTTATTGGGTTCAATCGAACCTGGTTCTGCCCACCAGCCACCTCTTCTAAAAGTAGCAGGAAGATTGATATGGATACCATCATTTTCTTTGATCAAAGCCTCTTTCCACTGCCAAGCATCTAATTGCACAATAGAAGAACTGCCAGAGATTCGTCCTCCTCTTGGCGTAATTTGAGCCATCAAAATTCCGTTAGGGCGAACCGTTTCAATCACTTTTGAATCGGCGGTGTAAGCCACGATACTTCTTACGTTTGGATTATAAGTTCCAATTTCTTCCTCATCATCCGAAGATTTTACCGCGTCAATTTCTACTAATCCCAAAGTAGAATTGGGTACAATAAATCCAGGATAGACGTGTTTTCCCGTGGCATCTATTGTAGTATTGTAGGCATCTTTGGCTAACTTTATTTGTTGGGCATTGGCTACCAAAGTAATTTTTCCGTCTTTAAAACCAATGGCTGCGTTTTCTATCACTTCGCCTGTTCCTAAATGTGCTGTGGCATTAAGGATAAGTATCGATTGAGATTGTGGTGGCGCAGGTATTTGTTGGGCTTGACTAAGTGTTGAAAAACCTAGAGCGGCCAATAAAAGTGCTATTTTTATATTCATCTTTTTTAAAATTTGGTGTTTGTAGTGCATGCTAAATTGGATTACAATTCTTCCATCGTATCGCATTCGTACTCAGGTTTGATTGTTTTTTTAGGAGCTTGCGTGGCCATTCCTTTGTTTTTTTCTAACAATAATTGACCAATCAATTGAGCTCTTTCTTTAGCATTTGCTGCTCTTTTGGCTTCGTCTACTTGGCTGTCAAAATAAACAACACCTTCGATTAATGTTTTTTCTGCTTTGGCATAAATAGACAAAGGATTGTTGTTCCAAAGTACTACATCGGCATCTTTGCCTACTTTTATACTTCCTACTTTATCGTCAATGTGTAATAATTTTGCAGGATTTAAAGTCACGAATTTCCAAGCTTCTTCTTCAGAAATATTACCATATTTTACTGCTTTTGCAGCTTCTTGGTTCAATCTTCTTGACATTTCGGCATCATCTGAATTGTAGGCTACTACTAATCCGTGGTTGTGCATGATTGGGCCATTTTGTGGAATAGCATCGTTTACTTCGAATTTATAAGCCCACCAGTCAGAGAAAGTGGAGGCTCCTACACCGTGTTCTTTCATTTTATCGGCCACTTTGTATCCTTCAAGAATGTGGGTATAGGTATTTACTTTGAATCCCATTTTGTCTGCGACATTTAGTAACATCAAGATTTCTGATTGTACATAAGAATGACAAGTTATGAATCGTTTGTTGTTCAAAATTTCAGCTAAAGTCTGTAATTCCAAATCGGTTCTTGGCGCTTTTGTTTTATCTTTTTTACCACTTGTATTGTATGTTTTCCAAGCTAAGTCGTATTCTTTGGCTCTTTGAAAGTAATCCGTAAACACTTGTTCTACTCCCATACGAGTTTGAGGAAAACGTGTTGGATTTACATTGCCCCAATTGGATTGTTTTACGTTTTCACCTAAAGCAAATTTGATGAATTTGGGTTGGTTTTTGTATAACAATTCTTCTGGTTCCATTCCCCATTTCCATTTTACGATAGCCGAGCGACCACCAATAGGGTTGGCAGATCCGTGTAGTAATTGGGAAGTAGTCACTCCACCCGCTAAATCTCTATAAATATTAATGTCTTCGGAGTTCACTACATCTTCGATAGTTACCTCGGCACTAGAGTTGTGTCCGCCCTCGTTTACACCATTAGAAATAGCAATGTGAGAGTGTTCGTCAATGATACCGCTGGTTAAATGTTTTCCTTTGGCATCAATAATAGTAGCTCCACCGTCAGAAAGATTTTTCCCGATGGCAGCAATTTTTCCGTTTTTAACTAACACATCGGTTTGTTCTAAAATCCCTTCTTTTTCGTTGGTCCAAACGGTTGCATTTTTGAATAACAAAGTTTGCGCTTTTGGTACTTCAGTATTTCCGTAAGCGATGTTGGGATAAGTAACAGGCTGAACCGCGAATGGTTTTTCTACAGCGCTTGAGTCTTTTGCAATCTTGAATGGTGCTGTTTTCTTAGCATACCAAGTCACTTCTGATCCATTGTTTAAAATAGCTTTACCCGAGAGGTTTTCGGTAGTATCTACCAAACCATTCAATCTTGTAAAACTCGTTTTTACATCATCATTAGGTTTGATTAGAAGGGTAACCCATTGATTAGCAAAAGTCAAATTCGATTTTACTTTCTTTTTATCAGCGGTTGTAATATCTGATTTTGGTTTGGCAACTTCTCCTTCAATTTTTAGTTTATAGGTTTCGTTACTAACGGTCAAATCATAGTCTCCACGAATGTCTTTTATAGTCCAATCGTTAATCACATATTTATTCCCTTGTACCCAGTTTTCGAAAACGATGGTTTTTTCGTCAAAAATAGCTCCTGAAGTAATGATGAAGTTGGCGTAGCTTCCTGTTTTTAAGTTTCCAATTTCATTACTTTTCCCGAGTAAAGCAGCGGGAGTAGTAGTCAAAGCTTCTAGCGCTTTGATCGGATCAAAACCAAATTGAATGGCTTTTAATAAATTTCCTCTAAAGTCTTCTACCTTTTTTAATTTATCGGTAGTTAAGGCAAAAGTAACGCCGTTTTCAGATAAAACTTTTAAATTGCTTGGCGCTTGATTCCAAAAACGCAAATCAGCCAATTCCATTTGGTTCGCATTGAACGGATTTGAAACATCGTAAGCTTCTGGGAAGTTTATTGGGATGATAAAACTAGCATTCGTTTTTTTGATTTCTTGAATGCGTTCAAATTCGTTTCCAGCTCCTTTAAGGATATAATTCAATCCAAATTCTTTTGCAATTTTGGAGGCTCTTAAACTATTCAATTTGTCTTCTGCAGTAAAAATTTGAACTAATTTTTCATTAGCCATCAGAGCTTCTAAGGATAAGTCTTTGTTTGTGGCGTTGCCATTTTTGTACCATTCCTTGTCGTGATACATTTGACGAATCAAAGCCATCATTCCCATCAGCGAAGAAGGGTAGGATTGATTGGTGGTCACGCTACGAGTAAAGCCAAAGTGTTGAGTGGCTTTGTTGCTCAAAATTCGATTCGTTTTATCGCTATTGTTCAATGCTACGATAGCCCCAGTTCCTCGGGCAATTCCGTCTTGAATGTGAGTACCTACTACACCAAATCCAGCTTTTAGTAATTCTTCGGCCTTGGTTTCGTCGTAAGCGAAAGTTTCGTAAGCATTGATTTCTGAGCGAATATTTTCGTTCCAATAATAACCTACGCGTTTGGTGTCATAAGAAGAACCTCTTTCGCCAGATGCCGCTCTTTTTGGTTTTTCGGCACCAAAACTAGTATACATATCGATGAATGAAGGATAAATTGATTTCCCTTCGGCGTCAATGATCATAGCATTTTTTGGGATTGCTACTGTGGTTCCTGATGCTACAACTTTACCATTTTGAATGAGTAATGTTCCTTTTTCAATGATTTGAGTAGGGTTAACATAGATTTTTGCGTTGGTAAAAGCAGTATAATAATTGTTTTTGTTTGGAATACTTTCGTTATTCGGAAAGTACTCTTGTGCTTGTGTTTTTGCTATAAAAACACCAAAAAAGAGTAGGATTATAAGTTTTTTCATAATGGGTTAGTTAATTTTTTTTAAAATTACTAAAATTAATTACACTGAGTATTGCTATTTTGATTTTAACTTTCATTTTGGGGTTGGGTACTATTTTTTATTAAATTTTTACTTTTTTTGAAGTTTTTTTTTGAAGTTTTTGAGAATACTTTTTAAATTTAACAAGTTGATTACTGTTATAGTGTCGGATTTTGTTTTACTTTTATTTAAAAGAATATTTATATGCTCGTTAAAGTTTTTGGAAGTGCCGTATTTGGGGTCGAAGCAACTACTATTACAGTAGAGGTTAATATCGATAATGGTGTAGGGTATCATTTGGTAGGTTTGCCAGATAATGCTATCAAAGAAAGTAGTTATCGCATTGCGGCTGCGCTCAAAAATAATGGGTATGCCTTGCCCGGAAAAAAGATTACCATTAATATGGCTCCTGCCGATTTACGAAAAGAAGGTTCTGCGTATGATTTGACATTGGCGGTTGGAATTTTAGTGGCTTCTTCTCAGATTTCTACGGCTGTTTTGGAGGAATATATTATTATGGGCGAACTATCTTTAGATGGAAGTTTACAGCCTATTAGAGGTGCTTTACCCATAGCTATAAAAGCCAAAGAAGAGGGTTTTAAAGGTTTTTTCCTGCCGAAACAAAACGTAAAAGAAGCTGCTATAGTTGCAGGTTTGGATGTTTATGGTGTTGAAAATGTGCAAGAAGTTATTGATTTCTTGGAAGGAAAAGGAACGCTTGAACCCACTCGAATAGACACAAGAGCTGAATTTTACAAAACCTTAGATTTTCCTGAATTTGATTTTTCGGATGTGAAGGGACAAGAAAGTATTAAGCGATGCATGGAAATCGCTGCTGCAGGTGGACATAATATTATTTTGATTGGCCCTCCAGGTGCGGGAAAAACGATGTTGGCGAAACGCTTGCCTAGTATTTTGCCTCCGATGACACTGCGCGAAGCACTTGAAACCACTAAAATTCATAGTGTTGCTGGAAAATTGAAAGAAGTGGGATTGATGAATCAAAGGCCTTTTAGGAGTCCGCATCATACGATTTCGAATGTAGCGTTGGTAGGCGGGGGGAGTTACCCTCAACCAGGTGAGATTTCGATGGCGCATAATGGAGTGCTGTTTTTGGATGAATTGCCCGAGTTTAAACGCGATGTTCTGGAAGTGATGCGTCAGCCTTTGGAAGATAGAGAAGTAACGATTTCTAGAGCCAAGTTTACGGTGACTTATCCTTCCTCGTTTATGTTGGTAGCGAGTATGAATCCGAGTCCGAGTGGTTTTTTTAATGATCCGAGTGCCCCTCAAACCTCTTCTCCTCACGAAATGCAACGGTATTTGAGTAAAATTTCGGGACCTCTTTTGGATAGAATTGATATTCATATAGAAGTGACTCCAGTTCCTTTTGAGAAATTGTCGGATGATCGAAAAGCAGAAAGTAGTGTGGATATTAGACAACGTGTTACAGCTGCACGAGAATTGCAAAGTCTGCGATTCGAGGAGTTGGAACATATTCATTACAATGCTCAAATGAACACGAAGCATATTCGGGAGTTTTGTGCTTTGGATGCTACTTCCAAAGAGTTGTTGAAAACAGCTATGGAGCGTTTGAACCTTTCGGCGAGAGCTTATGATCGAATTTTGAAAGTTGCAAGAACTATCGCTGACCTTGAAGCGTCTCCCAACGTAATGTCCTCGCACATAGCCGAAGCGATACAATACCGTAGTTTGGATAGAGATGGGTGGTTGGGGTAAATTTTGAATGATTGCTGATGAGACAAATTGTTTCCTTTTAGCCCCGATCGTAGTGGAAATCCTTTGTTGCCGGGGTTCGGCAGCAAAGATTATAGCGGAGAGCGGGAACCCTCTTTGCAAGTAAGCCTATTGATGCCGCTTCAAAAAAAAAAGAGCTACTTATGAAAATAAATAGCTCTTTTTTATGAGTTACTGAATGTAATTGAAGGTATTGCCTTGTTTGATGTCGCCAGATTGCAATCCTTTTTGAAACCAGTGCATGCGCTGTTCGGAGGTGCCATGAGTAAAGGAATCAGGTACGACTTGACCTTGCATTTTCTTTTGAATGGCGTCGTCGCCCACGGCTTGTGCGGCGCTTAAGGCTTCTTCTATATCACCGGGTTCTAACATAGCGTTTAGTTTTTCGTTGTAGTTTGTCCAAAGACCCGCATAGAAATCGGCTTGGAGTTCTAGGGCGACAGAGAGTTTATTGGCTTCGGCTTCGCTTTTTCCTTGTTGGAGTTGACGCATTTTGGTTGAAGTTCCTAATAGATTCTGAATGTGGTGTCCGTATTCATGACCAATGACATAAGCCACAGCAAAGTCGCCACCTTGTGCCCCAAATTTAGTTCTCAATTCCTCGAAAAAGGACATGTCCATATAGATTTTTTTGTCGCCAGGACAATAAAAAGGTCCCGAAGCGGAGCTAGCACCACCACAAGCGGTTTCTACTTGTCCACTAAAAAGAACAATTTTTGCAGGTTCAAATTGAAGATTATTTTCTTGAAAAATTTTACTCCAAACATCTTCGTTGTCTACCAATATTGCGTTTACAAATCTTCCTTCTTCTTTTTCGCTTGCGGTTAAGGCTCTTTGTTCTGTGGGTGCACTTTGTGATTGGTTGTTGAATTGTTCTAAAACTGGGGTGATCATTTGGGCATTTTCGCCACCAAAAACATTGATTAGTAGAATTATTATTCCAATTATTCCGCCACCTACGATTGATTTTCCACCGGTAGACATACCACGGCGATCTTCCATATTATCGCTTTGTCTTCTTCCTTGCCATTTCATACTGTATTGTTTTTGATGTTGTTAGATATTAATTTGGTTGATTTTTAGTAATCCATTTTAAGATTACTTCTTCAATGACTCCTTTAATGATGGGTTTAGGGATATAATCATTCATTCCTGCTTTTAAGCATTTTTTACGTTCTTCTTTTTCGGTTCCAGCGGTGATGGCTATAATTGGAATTTCTGAGCCTTCTTTATGATTCCTGATGGCTTTTGTGGTTTCGTAGCCATTCATTATTGGCATTTGTATATCCATAAATACCAAAGTTGGTGCTAATGCTTCAAACTGTTCTATTGCTTCTTTTCCGTTTAGGAATTCAAAGATTTGAACTTCATTAAAAAGATTTTTCAAGATGGTTTTTAATAGCAACATGTTAATCTTGTTGTCTTCCACAATCATTATTTTTAGATTTGAAAAATCGTGTTTGTTTTTTTGAGGTATTGCCGTTGGAATGTTGTTTTGACTTATTTCATTTGCCGTTTCTGCCAGAGAAGTTTCGTTTGAAATATTTAAAGTAATGTCGAAATAAAAGGTGCTTCCTTGATTAATATTACTTTCTAATTGCAATTTGCTATCCATCAAACTTAACAATTGATTGGAGATGGTGAGACCAAGACCTGTACCTCCAAATTTCTTGGAAGTTGAACTATCTTCTTGTGAAAAAGCATGGAATATTTTCTTTTTGTTTTTTTCTAAAATACCAATTCCTGTATCGATAATCGCAAAACGAAGGGTTTGTTTTGAATCGTTATTTATCGCCATGACCCCAACTTCTAGGATGATACTTCCTTTTTCGGTAAATTTTACAGCATTGGCGAGAAGATTGATTAAAATTTGCTTTAAACGAACCGAGTCTACCCAAACAAATTTGGGAACGTCATGGGCAATTTTTAAGAATAAATCCAATTTTTTTTGATTGGATTCATAAAAAATGAGATCAATGGTTTGGTTTAAAATTTCGGATAGTTCTTGTTTTTCAATTAATAATTCTAGTTTACCGGCTTCAATTTTAGAAAAATCCAAAATATCATTGATAATGTCTAAAAGTGAAAGTGCCGATTGATTAATCGTAGTCATGTACTTTTCTTGAGTACGATTAAGGTGGGTTTTCATGAGCAAATCGGTAAAACCAATAATTCCGTTTAGTGGGGTTCTAATCTCGTGACTCATATTGGCAAGAAAATCAGATTTTGCTTTATTTGCAGCTTCTGCTAATTCTTTCTCTTTGAGTATCGCTTCTGTTTCAATTTGGTTAGTAATATCAAATAAAATTCCACCAATATATTCTGTAACATTTTCTTTTCTAATGGCGTCACTAAACTCTTCTATCCAAATATATTCATTTGATTTTTTTTTGATACGGTACCTATCATGATAGGGTTTGCCTTCATTGAAGTTTCTGTTTTGATGTTCAATTACAAGTTCTTTGTCTTCAGGATGAAGTAAATCCATTAAGGAGATTTTTTGCTCTAAAAAATCTAATTTCGAATAGCCAGTCAGCTCTTCAATTGAGTCATTGAGATAAACTTTGGTAGCAAATTCATCAAATTTAGAGAGATATACAGTTCCAGGAATATTGTTAGCGATAAGTTTAAATTTTTCTTCACTTTTATGAATGAGTTTTTCGTTTTTATCTCGTTCAAGTGCATAAGAAATATTACTGGCTAATGTTTTTAAAATAAAGCTTTCTTCTTTGGACCAATTTCTTTCAAGCGTGCAATCATCCATACCAATAAATCCTGTAAACTCATTGTTGTAATAGATGGGAACAACTAAAATTGATTTAATTTCATTGGTGATTAATAATTGTTTGAAAAAGGAATTTTTGAGCTTACTAGTTTTGGATTTAAAAGTTTTTTTCTTTTGAGCCTTACTCATGATTTCTTGTAAATGCTCGGTACTAAAATCTTGTAATTTGGTGATCTGTAAGAGTATTCCTTTTTTTGCCCATTTGAATTTTTGTCTAATTAATTGGGTATTGGGATCTTTTTCATAGTAAAATAAGTGATCTGCTTGAGTGGCATTTCCCATAATTTCAAATGTATCAGTAAACATCTCATTCAGACTTTTGCTCAATAAGAATTTTTCTGTACAAAGTGCCATTTCGGCAAGTAAATCACTTTTATTTTGCAGTTTTTTTTCTGCTTCAAATTGTTTTTGTGTAGCAACAGCCAGAGAGAGAATATCAGCAATGGTTCGTGCAAAAGTAAGGTCTTCCTGGTCCCAGTTTCGTTGTTTGGTGGTGGTCTCAAAAGAGAGAACTCCTAGCAATTCACCATTAAGTAAAATAGGGGTGTCTACCGCAGATTTGATATTGTAAATACGATAATAGGATTCATAAAATTCATTGTTTTCTGTATCTATTTTCACATCATCTTTATAGAGTTGTATGCCTTGCTTTATTTTTTGAGTATGAACGGGATAGTCTATTTTTTTGAGTATGATTTTTTTGCCAAAACTTTTGTTTTCTGCATAATAAATACATTCACAGATAATGGTTTTTTCGCGATATCTCCAATAACTCACTCGATCGCATTTTGTTATAGTCGAGGCGGTTTCAATAATATATTTTACAACACTATCAATATGCTGAAAATCTCTAAAATTGATGGTAAATAAACTTTTGATGGTCGAATTGTACAATTCAATTTTTTCTTGACGCTTGTTGTTTTTAAATTCATTGTTTTTTATTCGAGTAATATCTCTACCAATTCCGGAATACCCAATAATTTTTCCGTTTTCTTCTTTCCTAACAATCACTTTTAAAGAAATCCAGATGCTTTCTCCAAATTTGGTTTCTATAGGAAATTCGACTAAAGGATAATTTGTGTTTCTTTTGAAAAGATTTTTAATTTCCTCAAAGTAATCTGTTCTTACTATTGAAGTGAAATTTTTTCCTAAAAGTTCATCTTTGTCGTATTGAAGAATTTTAACAGAAAAATCATTTATAAAAGTAAAATTCCCTCGTGTGTTAGTTTCAAATATGAGATCATTCGCATTTTGAATAATGTCTTTGTATTTATTGTTTATGCTTCTTTGTTCAGTAACATCTTGACCAATGCCTACAATAACATTTTCAGAAAACTTTTTATCTGTCCACTGGATAAATTTGTATGCTCCATTTTTGCATTTTAGTTTTCGAATATAGATTTGTCCATCTACAAATACATCATGATAGGATAGTCCAACAAAATCAGGATCTTCCGTCAATCTCCAAAACTCAAAACCCATTACTTCATTAGGAGTGTAGCCAAGAATGTTTTCTATTGTTTTGCTACAATAAATTACCTCACCAATATGGTTGCAAGCAATCGTGAGTGAGTTGCCTTTATTGATGATTTCTTTTATAAAATCATTCTCTTTTGTTTGAGCATCGTCAATAGTTTTGCGAATATAATTAACGATGATTATGATAAACGAATTACTTAATAAGTTGATCCCAATGATTTGTGGAATCACATTGAAAATAAGCAATAAACTTAAAGACGTAAATACTAAGCAATTGAAATATATATATAGTTTTTCGCTTTTTAGAATGTCAAACGATAAAAAAAGTATAATTGTAAAGGCGGCTTTTGGAATAAAATCTGTGGGATAAATAACCACGTTAGCGGTCACATACACAAAATACAAAATGAAAGTTACTATGAATGCTAATTTTATATTTTTATAAAAAAAAGGTATTTTTTTACATAAATAGTAAATCAATAATATAAGTAATGCAACAGAGGTGTTTTGATACAATAAGCTTTTAGGACGAATATTGAGATAATCAAAAAACAATTCTGTCGCGATTACAAATGTCCCAAAAGAGAGTAAATATAAATGATATTCCTTTTGTAGTAAGAAACTACCTCTTAAGTCGTCATTGTTTTTTATTTTTTTAAAAGAAGAATACACGGATAGCAATAACGCAAATAAAAAGATAGTTACTAAAATCTGAATATTTGTGTGAGTTACTTGCCCTAAAATAGACTTCATATCACCAAACCATAGAAAAAGGCACCAACATTTTACAGTTAGTACAGACTTAATATTATATAAAATATTGATATACAATGTTGTAGCTATTTTTTTTGGAATGTGGTACTTTATGTTAAAACAAAAAAATGATGCTAAAAGGAAAATATGGACTTTAAATAATTACTAAAATAGTTAAAAAAATGTAAAAAACGCTTTTTTTAATTGTTATGCTGTTTTTCACAACCATTTACTTGGTTGTAAATAGTGTACACAACTGAAATTAAAAAAGGATAGGTAAAAAACATTCCAATACAAAATGCAAAAAGCCCTAACAAAGTGCCAAGGATGGCCACAATTATGAGCATCAAAATAACGATGGGCTGTTTTGAAACGATTGCGGTACTTATTTTTATCGATTCAATAGTAGAACAATTGCCTAAAACAATCAAGGGTACTGTCAAAAGAGTTACAAAACTGATGATAATAGTTAAAATAATTCCAACAAATGAAAGTCCGATCTCGTCAAAAACCAGACTTAGCCCATTGGTAGCACAACCGATGAGAAAAGTCACAGAAAATACTGGTATAAATTGAGCAGAAGTATATACTGAAAACAAACCAGAAACACCAAAAGAAGTATCTTTTTCGGCAGCATCGGCCATTTTGTAAAACCCTGCCATAAATGGGCTCAGTAAGCATGATGTAAGAATTGAAAACCCGGTATAGTACCAAATATAAGGCTTGGCAAGTAATAATTTCTGGAAGTTTTGCAAAGATTTTTCGTTAATATTTTCAGCGCCAACCATACTTATCGATACAGCACTTAAAAACATAACAAAGAAAAAAGTAAAAACTAAAAGTGCCGATCCAGCATACAAAGCTATTTTTTTATAATTGGCAAAAGAATGATTTAAAACAGTTTCGAAATCCAAAGTGTTATTGTAATTGTTGGTTTCTGTTGGTTTTTGGGTAAGCATATATAATGTATTTGTGGGTTGGTTAAAATTTAAAATAGACTTGATCAAATGGCACTCTAAAGCGTTCGCCGTATATGCCGTTTTCATCACGTAGGCCACAGCCTAAAATCATATTGATTTCTGAGCTGTTGGGTAAGCCAATAATTTGTTTTACTCTTAAGGAATCAAATCCTTCCATGGGACAAGTATCATAGTCGATAGCTGCCATACTAATCATAAAGTTTTGAGCAGCCAGAGCAGCGCTTTTGTGTGCTACGATTCGCATATCGCTTTGTCGTGCTTGTCTGTAAATGGGTTTAAATAAACCAATACATTGAAAAGCTACATATTTTATACGACCAAGAATTCCCCAAAAATCTGAGTAAATCGTCGGGATGATTTTTTGATAATAATTCAAGGCAAATTTCTCTCTTTTGCTATACTCTGATTCTTTTTTGTCACCGAATTGTGCTTTTAGAAAGGCGATATTGGCTTCTTTTCTTTTTTTCCATAAATCTTTTCTAGCTACAACAACTACCAATTGATTGGCTGATTTTGCTGCATTCTGATTAAAACTAGCTTTGGCTATTTCTTGTATCTTTTCTGCATCTACGATATGATAAAATTCCCAAAGTTGCATATTACTGCTAGTTGCAGCCAAAGTGGCTAATGCAATACATTGTTTTACTTTTTCATCATCAATAGCTTCATTTTTAAAAACACGAACAGATCTTCGGTAGTGAATTGCTTCACTTGTTGTTTTTTCTATAGCCATTGCAATATTTTTTTTATGAATGATAATTTGTCTTTGTAAGGGGCATATCGCATGGGTAAATCCAGCCAGTTTGCTTTTTTTACAATTCCTTTTTTATGTGAAAAAACATCAAAACTTAATCGGCCGTGGTAGGCTCCAATTCCGCTGTGACCTACACCTCCAAAGGGCAATCTTTGGTTAGAAAAATGCACCACAGTGTCATTGATGCATCCGCCTCCAAAAGAATATTTTTTCATGATTTCTTTCCCGAAACTACGGTTTTCAGTAAAAACATAAAGCGCTAATGGTTTTTCGTATCGTGCAATTACAGCGTCTATTTCTTTGGGATCGTCATAGGTTAATAAGGGAAGTAAAGGGCCAAAAATCTCATCTTGCATGACTAAGCTATCCAGTGAAGTTTCTTCAATAAGAGTAGGAGCAATGTAACAATCTTCAATATCAGATTCACCACCCATAAGCACTTTTTGTGAGTCAATCATATTAACCAATCGCAGCCAATTTTTTTGGTTTACAATTCTAGCAAAGTCAGGAGAATTTTTTGGTTCTTCGCCGTAGGCTTTTTGAATTTCAATTTTCATATAGTCAACAAAATGACTCTTCATGTCTTTTTGTATCAGGATATAATCGGGAGCAATACAAGTTTGTCCTGCATTGATGAATTTGCCCCAAACAATTCGTCTAGCTGC
Organism: uncultured Flavobacterium sp.; assembly: GCA_963509895.1. Taxonomy (GTDB): domain Bacteria; phylum Bacteroidota; class Bacteroidia; order Flavobacteriales; family Flavobacteriaceae; genus Flavobacterium. The sequence continues at coordinate 47,934 of CAUPCW010000006.1, read as the reverse complement.
TAGTTTTAAATTGGCAGTTTCGTCAATGATGCAAGGATTTTTTCCGCCTAATTCTAAAGTTACTGGAGTTAAATGTTCTGCGGCAGCTTTGGCCACCACTTTACCTACGGGCACACTACCAGTAAAAAAGATATAATCCCAGCGTTGCGATAGCAATTTTTGAGCAACTTCAACGCCTCCGTTTTCTACTTTGACGTGACTTACATGAAAAACTTTTTCAATAATTTTTATAATAACTGCAGCAGTATTTGGCGTTAATTCCGAAGGTTTTATAACCACCTGATTTCCTGCCGCTACAGCGGATACTAATGGACAAAGCGCCAATTGAAATGGATAGTTCCAAGGAGCAATAATTAAAACTTTTCCGTAGGGTTCTCGTAAAATATAGTCCGTTGATGGAAAGTTTAAAATAGAAGGCCATATCCTTTCTGGTTTAGCCCATGTATTGAGGTTTTTTATGGTATCTTTTAGTTCTGTAATGACATAATTGGTTTCAGTCAAAACGGCTTCAAAAGCGGGTTTTTTGAAATCTTTATACAATGCTTCTACGATTTCGTCTTCGAGTAGCACAATAGTATTGAGGAGTTTTACTAAGGTTTCTTTTCTAAAAGCTAAACTTGTTTTGTAATTCATTACTGTAGCGGTGAAATTAGGTATTGCAAGTTAATTTTTAAAAACTAAAAAAAGAATTTTTTTTGCTAAAATCAAATGGCTTTCCAAACAACATCCTCAGGAACGGGCGCTAAAATTGATAGCGGTTCTTTTGAAACTGGGTGTATAAAAACCAATTTTCGGGCGTGTAAATGAATGCCTCCATCAGGATTGCTTCGGTCAAAACCATATTTCAAATCACCTTTTATTGGACAATTTATGGCAGCTAATTGAGCTCTAATTTGGTGATGTCTTCCTGTATGTAGATTGATTTCTAAAGCAAAATAGTTTGTAAGTTCTTTAATGATAGTATAGTCTAAACTCGCCAATTTGCTATCAGGAACTTCTTTACTATGTGCTTTTGAAGTATTGTTTTTCTCGTTTCTTTTGAGGTAATGAACCAATTGGGCTTGCGGTTTTTCGGGTTTGTTTTTGACCACAGCCCAATAGGTTTTTTTTGTTTCTCGGTTGCTAAACAATTCGTTCATCCGGGTCAAAGCCTTGCTGGTTCTAGCAAAAACTACGATTCCCGTAGTAGGTCTGTCTAACCGATGTACAATTCCCAGAAAAACTTCTCCAGGTTTGTTGTATTTTTCTTTAAGGTATTCTTTGACTACTTCCGAAAGGGGTTTGTCGCCCGTTTTATCTCCTTGTACCAAATCACCAACTCGCTTGTTCACTACAATCAAGTGATTGTCTTCGTGAAGGATTTGAAGATTGTTTTTGGTAGAAATGATTTTCATTAGTTCTTAATACTGTTCGTTGGTATTTGGGAAATCTTGTGACTTTACATCGGCTACATAACTACCAATAGCGGTGGTCATCTGCTCATATAGATTCAAATAGCGACGTAAGAATCGAGGGCTAAATTCGTTATTCATTCCCAACATATCGTGAATTACCAATACTTGTCCGTCAACGCCACCACCAGCACCAATCCCAATGACAGGAATCGAAATACTTTTGGCTACTTTTTCGGCTAAGTGAGCTGGTATTTTTTCGAGTACCAAAGCAAAACAACCTAATTTTTCAAGCATTTGAGCATCTTCTATTAGTTTTTCAGCTTCAGCATCTTCTTTCGCTCTTACCGTATACGTTCCAAATTTATAGATAGATTGTGGAGTTAAACCCAAGTGTCCCATTACTGGAATACCTGCATTCAATATTTTTTTAATCGATTCTTTTATTTCTTTTCCTCCTTCTAATTTTACAGCGTGTCCGCCACTCTCTTTCATAATTCGGATAGAAGAACGCAAAGCTTCTTTTGGATCGGATTGGTAACTACCAAATGGTAAATCAACAACTACCAAAGCGCGTTCTACCGCTCTAACAACCGAAGAAGCGTGATAAATCATTTGGTCTAGAGTAATTGGCAAAGTGGTTTCGTGACCTGCCATCACATTGGATGCAGAATCGCCTACTAAAATTACGTCGATGCCTGCAGTATCTACAATTTTGGCCATGGTGAAATCATAAGCCGTAAGCATTGAGATTTTTTCGCCATTGGCTTTCATCTCAATTAAGGATTTGGTCGTAATTCTTTTGTAATCTTTTTTGGCTACTGACATACCTTGAGTGTTTAATTTTAGGCTGCAAAAGTAATAAAATTGTAAAGGTTTAGCAGTACGATATTCGTTTTATATTTTTTCTTGTAAGCAGTCTTTATTTAAAAGGAGGCAGATTTCTTAAATCCTTTTTAATTTTCATATTTTAGTACACTTTAATTTTAATCTTTCTAGATGAATGTAGGGGATTCAAAACGTTCTAAATAAAATTAGTATGACAAAATTTACTCTAGGAATATTGCTCTTATTCGGAGTGACTACACATGCTCAAAATCTGGAAGTGCAAGAAACTATAGTGACTTTTTTCAAGGGATTTCATTCAAGAGATTCACTTGCGATTCAAAAAGTGTGTTCCGACAAGATGGGCTTGCAATCAATAGCAGAGCATGCGAAAGGCAGTCAATTTTCAACACAAACGGCGGCAAAATTCTATCAGTCGATTGCTGTTATCCCTGTGACAATGCAGTTTGAAGAGCGATTATTAGGTCACACCATTCATGTAGATGGCGCTATGGCTATCGATTGGACGCCTTATGAATTTTACGTCAATGGGAAAAAAAGCCATTCGGGTGTCAATGTTTTTACGTTGTATAAAGACAATGGACAATGGAAAATTGTAGCGATTATCGATACAAGACGAAAGTAAATTCAATAAGAAAATTGTTGAAGTTTTAGGAGCTAATCCTGCTGTCCACTGTATCTGTGTCGCTGAACCCCAGCGCCACAGGATGCCGTTCCCATCAGGGCTAGGGCAGTCGTTATTTCGAGAGATTTTAGGGATTAAGACACCTTTTGTTTGAACCAAAATTGGTCTACAGCATAGGCTAACCCAATACCCATCGTGTAGTACAACAAATCACTCCACAAAAAACCTTGCCCCAAAACATAATGACCTAAGGTGGTTTCCCGAATCGCCACTAGTTTTGTGGCTGTACAAAGTTGTTGTATTTCTATAGCGAAGCAAAATAGTAAAGGAAGTCCAATTTGCCACGATATTTTATTTTTCAAAAACAACCACCGAAAACCATAAAAGACCAATACGGCATACAAGATGTCGCCCACAAATAAGGGAATACCCACTATTTTTCGGGAAGCAATTCCCAATACAATCGTTAGAAAGGCTAGAACAAAGTATACAAAACGAGGTTTCATTGGTATTAACAATCGGCCATATTAACCGCTATAGCCAATCCACCTTCTGAGGTTTCTTTGTACTTAGAGTTCATGTCTTTTGCGGTTTGCCACATTGTATCAATAACTTTATCTAAGGGAACTTTGGCGTTTTTAGCATCGGTTTCGAGTGCTAATTCAGCAGCGTTGATGGCTTTTATAGCACCCATCGTATTGCGCTCAATACACGGAATCTGAACCAAACCGCCTATTGGGTCACAAGTTAAGCCCAAGTGGTGCTCCATTGCAATTTCGGCAGCCATCAATACTTGTGCAGGGGTTCCGCCCATTACTTCACATAAAGCGCCCGCAGCCATAGCCGATGACACTCCAATTTCGGCTTGACAACCACCCATAGCTGCCGAGATAGTAGCTCCTTTTTTGAAAATACTTCCAATTTCGCCCGCTACCATCAAGAATTGTTTGATTTGTTTTTCGTCGGCTTGATGGTTTTCAATGACCATATAATACATCAATACGGCTGGAATAACCCCAGCACTTCCGTTGGTTGGTGCTGTTACGACACGTCCTAAGGCGGCGTTTACTTCATTTACGGCCAAGGCAAAACAGCTCACCCATTTCAGAATTTGACGAAACTTTACTTCTGTTTTACGAATTTCTTCCAACCAAGATTGTGGTGCATCATAATTAGATAATCCAATCAAGTTTTGATGCATATCAAAAGCTCTTCTGCGAACATTGAGTCCACCAGGCAATATGCCTTCTGAATGACAGCCAATGTACATACATTCTAACATCGTGTGCCAAATGCGTAATAGTTCATTATGCACTTCGGTTTCTGGTCGCATCGAAATCTCATTCGCATAGACAATTTCAGAGATATTTTTGTTTTCTTTTATACTGTATTCTAGTAGCTCAGCGGCATTGTTGATAGGGAAGGGGAAAGCACATTTTATAGCGATTTTCTTTTTGGCATTGCTGCGCTCTTCTTTTACTACAAATCCGCCTCCAATAGAATAAAAAGTAGAAGCATATTCGGTTTCATTTTTAAAAAAAGCGGTAAAGGTTAATCCATTGGCGTGAAAGGGAAGAAATTCTTTATGAAAAACAATGTCTTGTAAAATATAAAAAGGAAGCGCTTTCTGGTTGCCTAATTGAATCAAATGATTGTTTGCTATAGCTTTGATGATGCCGTCAATATCTTGCACCGGAATGTACTCTGGGTCTTGACCACTTAAACCCAGCATCACGGCCAAATCAGTGGCGTGTCCTTTTCCTGTCAAAGACAACGAACCGTACAAATCTACTTTCACTCTAGTGATATTTTCCAAATCAAAATCCTGACGTAATTCTTCAAGAAATCGTTCGGCAGCACGCCAAGGACCTAAGGTATGAGAACTAGATGGTCCTACGCCAATCTTTAACATGTCGAAAACAGAAATGCATTCTTCCATAAATTCTAAAGTAAAATTTGTAAAACAAAGATAAACGAATCAATGCTAAATCTGCATAATTTTATGTCAAAATAAGTTTTCTATTATTGAATTCTTTTAAAACAAGAATCATATTAATTATTTTTTAATATTCTGTGCGATTTGTTGCTTTCTTGACCAACTGTTCCATCAATTCATCTAAACGTTGCTCTTCCTTTTGCTGTTTTGAGAGAAAGATAATTTTAAAATTGATTATATTTACTTTTATAAATCAAAAATCTATGGAAGAACAACAATCCAATCCAGACGAAAATCAATTCGAAAAAATCACCGATATTATTATTCGATTAGGAATGCTTTTTCTAATTGTATTTTGGTGTTTTTCTATTTTAAAACCTTTCATATTGTTGTTAATTTGGGCAGTAGTTATTGCTATTGCAATGTATCCCATTTATTTATCGGCAGTAAAATTGTTTAGAGGGCGAACCAAAACGCCTATTGTACTTTTAACACTTGTATTGTTGAGTTTGATTATTGTGCCTAGTTTTTTGGTTACCGAATCGTTATATGAAGGGATTCAGTTTTTAACGATGAGTTATCAAGCCGGAGAACCAATTATTCCACCGCCAAATGAAGCTACCGCCAATTGGCCCTCTTTCACGAGACCAATTATCGATATTTGGCAACACGCTTCGGATAACCTTCAAGAAACAGTATTGACATATTCTGACGAAGTGACTATGGTTGGTTCTTGGATATTATCCGCCTTTGCAGGAATTGGAAAAGGAATTTTACAATTTAATTTGTCAATTATCATTGCAGGTTTTTTATTGGCTTTTTCAGAAAATTTAAAAGTAATTTCTAGTAAAATATTTATCAAATTAGCAGGAGACAAAGGCAATCATTTTGCAGATATCACAGTGACTACGATTCGAAATGTAGTAAAAGGTTTTTTGGGAGTGGCAGTGATTCAGGCGGTTATGGCTGGTATTGGTTTTTTTGTTGCGGGTGTTCCATTTGCAGGATTGTGGTCTGTAGCCTGTTTGGTTTTGGCGGTGATTCAAATTGGAATTGGACCTATCGCAATTCCAGTTGCCATTTATATGTTTTCGGTTTCAGATACTACCACAGCAACATTATTAACGATTTGGTTATTAATTACACTTTTAGCAGACAATGTCCTTAAACCTATTTTGTTGGGTAAAAATGCGCCTGTTCCTATGCCAGTGGTTTTTTTAGGTGCCATTGGAGGTTTTATTTTGAGTGGATTTTTAGGTTTGTTTTTAGGGGCTGTAATTCTAACCATTGGGTATAAATTATTTTTAGTTTGGCTAGAAACCGAAAATCAGTAACCCAAAAAAAGAAAATCTTTGCCAAGACAGTTATCGTACTTGGCAAAGGAATTTCAATTTATTCTTCTAGTAAAGCTTTTCTAATTTCTTGTAATTCGGCTACTTTTTCTGGACTTACTTTTGGGTATTCTAATCCCATTTCGTCCAAAGCATTGATAATTGCCGAAGCAATAACAATACGTGCATACGATTTATTATCTGCAGGCACTACATACCAAGGCGAGTGCGTGGTGCTTGTTTTTTGAATCAAATCTTGGTAGGCATTCATGTAATCATCCCAAAAACCTCTTTCTTTGGCATCGGAAGTGCTGAATTTCCAGTTTTTATTTTGGTCGTCAATGCGTTCTATAAAACGTTTTTTTTGTTCTTCTTTGGATACATTCAAGAAAAATTTAATCACAATAGTTCCATTGCGATTCAGGTATTTTTCAAAATTGCAAATGTCTTCAAAACGCTCCTCCCAGATCGATTCGGTCACCAATTCTTGAGGAAGTTTTTGGGCTTTTAGAATTTGGTCATGCACGCGAACGACCAAGACTTCTTCATAATACGAACGATTAAAAATACCTATACGACCACGTTCGGGTAAGTGTTTTTGGCAACGCCAAAGAAAATCATGATCCAATTCTTCGGAACTCGGTGTTTTGAAAGAAGAGACCTGACAGCCTTGTGGATTTATGCCCGAAAGTACATGCTTGATGGCGCCATCTTTTCCGGCAGCATCCATCGCTTGAAAAACTAGCAATAACGACCATTTGTCCTGAGCATATAAAATTTCTTGCATATCAGCCATTGCTTCGACACCTAAGGATAAAATTTTAGCCAATTTTTTGTTGCCAATTTCTACCTCCATATTGGTTTTGTAATCCGATAATTGAAAAGGAACTTCTTCTGGTACTTTAAATTTAGCCGAAAATTGCTTGGCTGTTTCGATTCGTTCTTTTGGATTTAATTTTTCAAAAAGGTGCTTTTTTTTCTTTGGTTTTTCTTCTTTGCTCATGGATGTCTGATTTTAGAAAGTTTTTAAGCGGTTGTTTTTCAATGGTTTCATTCAAATTTACTTTTTTTATTTGTTGTGTGAAAATAAAATCCTCGCGCATATTCGTAATTGGAAGGATTTAAATTTTTTAAAAATCATTTTTTGAGAGTTTTTAATAAAAAAAAGCTACAAAATTCGGATGTGGGTTAGTTCATAATTTATGACTATCCGTGACTAGGACTATTTCATAGCTTAAATTAGTTCTCCACTATTTTTAAGCTTGATTCATTCTTTTCTTTGCGACTCTGCGACTTTGCGAGTTCAATTTCACGCAAAGCCGCAGAGACGCAAAGTGAATTAAATACTTTGACTATTTGGTATGAGTTACGGACTGTCATATTATAATTTATTTAGGTCAATACCTATGGTTTCCTTATTTTTGAATTCTAATAAACCAAAAACAGTATGAAGAAACTAATTCTATCTTTATTTTTAGCCACTACTACTTGGGTTTCGGCACAAGTAAAAAGCCCATCTCAGTTTATTCCTGATTATGGCAAACAGATTACGTTTTATCATCAAGTTGAAGATTATTTTGAACATTTGGTTGCACAAACATCTTACATCAAACCGTATAGATACGGACAAACGGCAGAGCATCGCAACTTGAATGTGTATTATATTTCTACTCCTGAGAATTTAGCGAGTTTGGAGGAAATTCGTTTGAATAATTTAGCAGCCATTGGTATGGCTCCCAATCAATCCAAAACCATTGGGGATAAATTGATTGTTTGGTTGAGTTTCAACGTTCATGGAAACGAATGGGCGGGAACCGAAAGTGCTTTGACTGTTGCTTACGAATTGACCAATCCAGAAAATAAAACGACCAAAGAATGGTTGAAAAATACGGTAGTAATTTTAGATCCTTGTATTAATCCAGATGGGTATTCAAGATACGGAAATTGGTTGCATGAAATCGCCGGAAAAAACACCCATCCTGGTCTTACCGATAGAGAACACATGGAAGAATGGCCGGGTGGACGCTACAATCACTATATTTTTGATTTGAACAGAGATTGGGCTTGGCAAACACAAAAAGAAAGCCAACAACGTATTGCTTTGTACAACCAATGGATGCCGCAAGTACATACTGATGTTCACGAACAAGGTTATAATTCGCCTTACTTTTTCCCACCTTCTGCAGAGCCTTTGCATGAGTTTATTGAGCCGTATCAAAGGGATTTTCATGCTTTGTTAGGAAAAAATATTTCAGCTAAATTCGATGCTCAAAATTGGTTGTACAACACTAGCGAGCGTTTTGATTTGTTTTATCCAAGTTATGGAGATACCTATCCTACTTATAACGGGGCTGTAGGTATGACCATAGAGCAAGGTGGTATTGGTGCAGGAAGGGAAGTAACGATGGAAAACGGAGCCAGTTTGACCATCAAAGATCGATTGACACATCACGCAACCACTGTTTTAACGATAGTGGAATCGGCAGCTTCTCAAGTAGATCCTTTATTGAAAGGGTTTAGAGGGTTTATGAATACTTCTAGAAAAACAATGAAAGGGAAGTATGCTACCTACGTGATGAAAAACAATCCTAAACTAGAGCAGTTGGCCGATTTGTTGCAAAAAAACAAAATCGAATTTTCGTATGCCGATGCCAAACAAACCGCTAGTGGTTTTAATTACCAAACGAAAAAAGACAACAGCTTTACCATCGAACCCAATGATATGATTGTAAAAGTGGACCAACAAAAAGCAGTTTTTGCTCAAATTTTGTTCGAACCCAATAATAAATTGAATGATAGTTTGTCTTATGACATTACGGCTTGGGCGTTGCCATTGGCGTATGGCGTAGAAGGTTATGCTTTGAAAAACACGATCAATATCAAAACAAAACCATCAATTGAAGTAGCTTCTTTGTCTATTCCAAGTGCAGTGTATGCGTTTCATATTCCTTGGAACAACCGTACTTCGGCTCAAGTGGTAGCGCTATTGCACCAAAAAGGAATCAAAGTACGTTCAGCGATGAAGCAAGCTATTTTTGGAAGCACCACTGTAGCACCAGGTGGATTAATTGTGAGCAAAGGCGATAACCCAAAGGTGGTAGATTTTGAAAAAGTAGTGGGTGAAATCGTGAAAAAGAAAACAGATTTCTCTGTTATATCTTCGGGGTTTTCTAAGAATGCAAGAGATTTAGGAGGAGAAAATTTCCCGCTGTTGACGGCTCCAAGAATCTTGTTTTTATCAGGTAGAGGAGTCAGTTCCACTGATTTTGGGTCAGTTTGGTTTTATTTAGAAGAAACCGTTGGGTATCCTGTAAGCATTGTAGATGTGGATCGTTTTCGTAGAGTAAAATTGCACGAATTCAACACCTTAATTTTGGCGGATGGTAATTATGATTTCTCTGATGGCGAACAAAAACGCATCAACGAATGGGTGAGTAGCGGTGGAAAAATCATTGCTATGAATGGAGCTTTGGATATTTTTGACGGAAAAGAGGGTTTTGCATTAAATGCATATGCGACCGATGATGACAAGCAAAAATCAGAAAAAACAGCTAAAGAAAAAGAATTGAAAAAACGTTTCTTGGATTCGGCTAACGAAGAGCGTCGCGCCATGTCGGATGCTATTCCAGGTGCGATTATCGAGAATGTTTTGGATGTTACCCATCCGATGGCCTTTGGTTTAGGGAAAAAATATTTCAGTTTAAAAACCGATAGCCGTCATTATGCCTTATTGAAAAACGCTTCAAATATTGCGTATGTTCCAAAAGGTTACAAAAGCTATGGTTTCGTAGGTCACGAAATTGGTAAAGAATTACCCGAAACGGTAAATTTCGCCATTGACTATAAAGGTTCTGGAAAAGTGATTTATATGGTAGATAACCCATTGTTTAGAGCGTTCTGGGAAAACGGAAATTTACTCTTCAGCAATGCTTTGTTCTTGGTGAACTAGCCATAATTTATCTTAAACTACAAAGCGCGATTCTTAGGGTCGCGCTTTTTTTGTTTAATCGTTTAACTGTTTAATCGGTTAATAGTTTAACTGTTTAATCGTTTAGTTGTTTAATCGTTTAACTGTTTAATTATTTAATCGTTTAATTGTTTTAATTGTTTAACTGTTTAATCGTTTAATTCTTTGCACCCTTGCGTAACCCTTTGCGTGCTTTGTGGTTAATTTTTTTACCACGAATATTTTAAGAATACTTATTTGCACTTCCATTTTACTAAGCTATAACACACCACAACTTATATGACCTTATTTGCCTTATATGTTTTAAAAAAAAAGCGTTTAACTGTTTAACTGTTTAATTGTTTAATCGTTTAACTGTTTAATTGTTTAATTCTTTGCACCCTTGCATAACCTTTTGCGTGCTTTGCGGTTAATTTCTTGCCACAGACATTTTAAAAACACTTAATTGTGTTTTCATTTTTACTTCACTAACACACCACAACTTATATGACCTTATTTGCCTTATATGTTTAAAAAAAAAAGCGTTTAACTGTTTAATTGTTTAACTGTTTAATTCTGTGCACCCTTGCGTAACCTTTTGCGTGCTTTGTGGTTAATTTTTTTACCACGAATATTTTAAGAATACTTATTTGTACTTCCATTTTACTAAGCTATAACACACCACAACTTCAATGACCTTATTTGCCTTATATGTTTTAAAAAAAAAGCGTTTAACTGTTTAATTGTTTAATCGTTTAATTCTTTGCACCCTTGCGTAACCCTTTGCGAGCTTTGCGGTAAATTTTTTGTGTGCTTTGAGCCTTCTTAGTGTCCTTTGTGGTTAAGCTTTTATTTCATTTAAACAAACACTAAAAAGGATACCCAATCGCCAAATTAAAAATCAAATTCTCTTTTCTCCACGCTCCATTACCCAAGTTGATTTGGTCAATGACCCAACGATTGCCTTCAGGCAGATAAGGTTTGCGAAGTGGGAAAGCAAAATCTGTGCGAAGTATCAAAAAATTAAAATCAAAGCGCAATCCAAGTCCAGCGCCAACAGCCATTTCTTTCATAAAGTTTTTAGAAAATTGTGCTCCTGGTTTGTCTTTATTCGCATTGAGTAACCAAATATTTCCTGCATCGATAAAAGCAGCCCCTTTTACAAAACTAAACAAGGTAGTACGGTATTCGGTATTGAGTTCGATTTTGATATCTCCCGATTGATCCGCTAAAAATCCATCGGTATTTACCGCTTTATCTAGGTAACTTCCGGGCCCAATAGAACGTGCTCTAAAGGCACGAATACTATTGGTTCCTCCAATAAAAAACTGTTTGATAAAAGGCATTTCTTTAGAATTACCAAAAGGCAAAGCCGTTCCTACAATAATCCGACTCGCCAATTGTGTTTCTTTTCCTAATTTTAAAAAATGGCGGAATTCATTTTCAAATTTTACATATTGGCTGAAAGGCACTCCAAATACTTTTAGTGTGTCTTTTTTTTCGATATTGGCACCAGCAATCAAACCTATAACTGCAGCTGATAAGTCTAGGGTACCTTTGTAATAGATGGTGTTTTTCTTTCTTTTCTGTGCCGTGTTGGAGTAAGTATATGAGTAAGTGGGGCCAAAAATAAGTTGGCGTTCGATGACTTTACCCAATGAGGGATTTAGATCTATTTCATCAAGGTACAATTGTGTTACGTTTTGAGGTCGAGCAAAAATAACTTCGGCTATGTTTAGTGTGTGTTCTCTTCGGGCATTTTCTTTCCAGTTGTACCCAAACAACATTTTAAAGGTTTGCAAAGTATACAATTGTTGGCGATCCTGAAATTCATAGCCCAACGTTGCTTTGGTAGTGGGCGTAAATCGATTGCTCATTTTGAAACGAATAGGCGAAATCATTCGGGGCCAAATCAAATTGGCTTCAGTACCTAAACGATATACATTGAATCCTTTATTTTGACCAGAAATTTGGATTTCATATCCACCAAAAATTGAAATTGAAAGTAATTCTGCGCCTCTAAACGTATTGCGATGACTCCAATTGGCGTTCAATTCGGTTCCTTGATAATTGGCAGAATTGCTTTTGGCCAACAGTTCAAAACGCAATGATTTTCGTTCTAAAGGAGATAAATAATAAAAAACATCTAAGTATTTGTCTTCTATTAGTGAGGGTTGGAATTCATTTTTAACCAATTTAAAAACACCCAAATTCACCAAACGATTCAAAGATAAATTGTGATTGTTTCGGTTGTACACATCCCCTTTTTTAAAGTACAGTGCGCGATCAAAGATTTTGGGTTTGAACAACGAATCGCGGTCTACGATTGTAAAATCGTTGTATTGGGTTACCGCTTTTTTGGAGGCGCTAATGGTGTCGGCTCCCAAGGTGTAATTGGGATAAATTACAATTTGATTGATTTTATAAATAAATCGGGCTCGGGCAGGTATTTCTTCTTTTACTTTTATAATCAAATCAACTTCCTGTTGGGCTACGGTTGAGTCTACTTGAATTTTCAAATATTCGGGGCTAAAGTAATAAAACCCTTGTTCTTTCAACCGTTCGTCAATACGGATGCGTTCTTCTTTGATAGTTTCAAGGCTGTAGGTATTGCCAATTTTAAGCAAACTTCTTCTTTCAGTAGTGCTGATGGCTTTGGACAAATCCGAGGAATCTTTCGGGAAAACTACTTTTTTGATACGGTATTGTTTGGCAGGAGTCACCGTGTACATCGCTTGAATGGTTTTGCCTTTTATAATCGTGTCGGCTTTGGTTTTTGCATTGAAAAAACCTTTATTCTCCATATAATTCTGTAAAACCAATCTGTTGTAATCGGGATCCAATTTGGTGTTCAAAACGGGTGCTTCTCCTACTTTGTTGCGTAACCAATTCCGCCATCCTTTTTCGCTTTTTGGTGTTCCTGCCAGATTGTAAATGGATAGTTTTGGATAAATGCCTAAGAAAGATTGATTGGGAATCGGACGTACTAAAGTACTCAATTCTGTAGCCAATGCTTTTTTTTCTTTTGCGCTGGTTGGCCCTTCAACCGTTATTTTGGCGCCCGTATACAGCAATTCGCCCTCTGCTAGATTTTTAGTAGAAGAACAGCTTTGAAGCCCGATGGCGACAAGCAAAATGAATACTATTTTGTGATACATTTTCACTGTATTTTGGTTTTGATTCCTTATTTACTTAATGGTTGCTATTATTTTTAACCACACTTCGATGCCTTAGTGCAGGCTAGAGCCATAGAATTTTTAGTTTTAAAAGAGAAAAAAGACGCTTTACTATTCACATAGTTGTTCTATGTGTGAAATAATGTTATTGCTATTTATTCTTTTTTTTATTTAGGTTTAATCTATGATTCTATGTGTTTTGTTTTAATTTCAACTACTGTTTATTTACTTCTCTGAAACAATTCTTTAAATTTATTGTAATCCATTGTAATGATGAAAGAAACGCCTGTTTCGACCACTTCTCCTTGAAGGGCTACTTGGTATTTGTTTACACGGTATCCTCTTATTTTGTAGCGACCGTCTTTTGTAATTTGGTAATCGATAGACACATCGCCTGCAATGTTGGTGGGTTTTTCATTGGCTTGTTGGCTACCTTCCAATTCAAAGCTACTCCCCACCGTAACTTTTACTCGGTCATTGAAGAGTTTTTTGGATACAGCTACATTCAAATCTGTTTGTTGTTCTTTTTTACCTGAAGAGTAATCTTCGGTAGATTGTAAATCAAAATTCAATTCAACTCCTTTTATTAAGTTGCCTGCAAAGTTGTTCAACTGGTTGGATAAAATTTTACTAGCACTTCCTCTGGCCATTGATTCGGCCGAGAATCCCGATTCGCTAGACAACGGATTTTCGCCCATAAAATTACCCAATACTAATAAGGCAAACACTTGTTTGTTCATTTCGTTAGGATCTTCGCGCAATCGATCTAATTTAGCTTTGGTGGTATTTACTATACTTGATGAAACCGAATTGTTCTCTGGTAGTACGATGTCAAAAGCAATTTCGGGCTTCATAATTTCCCCTGTCATTTTCAGTTCGGTTTCAAAAGGGATTTTTTCTTTAAAGGTGTTCTTTTCTGATTCTGAGTAGTTCATTATTTGGTTTAACACCAAATCGATGGGGGCGGTGGTCACTTTGTACACTGCGGTAATATTGATATCTGCCTGCATTGGTTCGCCTTTCCATAAAATATAGCTTCCTTTTTTGATATTGAATTTTCTTTTTATGGAGCTAAACGTCATTTCGTAGACTCCTTCTTCTAGTTCATATTTTCCGGTTAAATTCGTTTTTCCAGAGGCATCAATACCGCCGTTTAGGTTGGCCATCCCTTTTACTTTTACGTAATCACCAGTTGTTTTGTCAATAATCATGGTTAGTTCGGCTTCTTTGTCTACGGTAATGTCTACGGAAGCGTTTAGTCCAATTATGTCGCTTTGACTGGCTTTTTTGTCTCCATTTAAGGTGGTTACTAACTCAGGATGATCTTGGTCGATAAACTCGACAATGCCTTCTCTGTCTGCTATTGAAGGATCGGATTGTGGAACAACAATGGTGAATTTGGTATCTTTATTGACTTTTATTTTTCCATTAATTATTGGGTTTTTACTAGTTCCTATAATAGTAATGTGGTTGTCTAGGAATAATTCGCCATAGAACAATTCGTTGTCTTTTGCTTTAGAGTTGATGGCTTTAAAGTTTTTAGCATCAATGGTTAAATCAAAAGCGAGATTCTCTAGAGATGTAGTATTAATTAGACCATCAATAATTAAATCATTGTTTTTTTCGTCTTTAATCGTAAACTTTTTGAAGATGATTTTTTGATCTTCAAAAGTAATGGCATCGTTAATGGAATTAAAGTTGGCATTGAGTTGCTTTACATTGAAACCTACATTATTGAACTGCAATTGCCCCGTCAAATTGGGAGTAGTAGTTGTTCCTTTGATGTCGAAGTTTCCAGATAAGTACCCACTACTTTTAATCAATTGCCCCATAGAAAAGCCTTGAATACTTTTCATGTTGAGTTTTGCTATGGCCAATTTCATATCGGAACTATCGCTTTGGCTACTATACATTCCGTCTAGCTTTACGTCATTTTCTTGACCTGTGAGGGCTACGTGTGTATCGTATTCGTTTTCTCTTTCGTTTTTAATTTGAATCACAAAATCACCCACGGCTTCTTTTTTGAAGGTAAAGGCATCGATTTTTATATCCGAGGTGAAAAGTGGTTGC
This sequence comes from uncultured Flavobacterium sp., assembly GCA_963509895.1. Classification (GTDB taxonomy): domain Bacteria; phylum Bacteroidota; class Bacteroidia; order Flavobacteriales; family Flavobacteriaceae; genus Flavobacterium. The sequence continues at coordinate 32,613 of CAUPCW010000006.1, read as the reverse complement.
GTCGCTATGTTTTTGACCACCGCCGTTCCGTTGATTTTTCCGCTCATTTGCCAGTCGTCTTTTTCCACCATACTGCTTATCGTTTGGATATCGAAATTTTCAAATGCTAAAGCGATGGGGGCATTGGCGTTTGGCGTTTGCGATTGTACACTAATACTGCTTCCTTCGTGTTCTAATTTGAAATCCGAAATAAAAAATCCTTTGGGCGTTGAAACGATTTGATTGTTTTCTGGTAGTTGCCAAGTTTCGTAATTCAGTAAGGCATTTTTATCCAAATGCAATAAAATGTTGCCTTGACTGGTTTTTACATTTCCAGAGAGCGAATACCGCTCTTTGTCTTTATTATCTTTAAGTTGTAGGGTATAATCGATTTGATTGTTGGCTATTTTTCCAGAAAGCAAGGTAAAGGGTACTTGCATTTGTGGATTTTGAATATCATCAATGGTTACGTTATAGTTAAGCGCATTATCATTGGTAGAAATGTTCAAATCGGCATTGGTGATGGTTTGATTGCCATACACTAGTTTTGGCATTTTTCCAGTCACCGCAATCGAATCATTGACCGAATTGTAACGCCCAGAAAACTGAATAGGAGCCAATTCCTTTACTTCGGGTAATAACTGGGCAAACAACGGACTTTCTTTGGTATTGAGCGTAAAGCTGAAGTGTTGCGGAGCCGTTGTTTTTCTTTTGGCTTTTGGTGTCGTATTGTAATAATGCGCTATCGAGTTTTGTAAAGCCGTTGCCAATTGGCTAATTTTAAATTGTCCTTCCATAGTCGCGTCCATAAAGCTTGAATGCAAGAGTAATTCAGTTTTTTCTTTATTGGATACCGCTTTAAATTGAACAGAATCTATCGGGAACGTTCCTTTTTCATTGGTGATTACGAGTTGGTGTGCAACTACCGTTCCGTTAAGTCTGTCCAAATCGGCGGAAAGGATATTGGCATCCACTTCGCCTTTTAGTTTTAAAGGACCTGCGTGAAGGTTTAGTTTTTCTAAATCGGCGATGTCCAAATGAAGTTTTACGTTTCCTTTTGGTGTTTTACCGTTCATACCTCCAGTTCCTGTCAAAGTAAAGTTCAAATTGGGGTCGTTCGCATCCATCGTGGCTTCAAAAAGTCCTTGTCTCATGGCGCCATTCCAACTCAAATTTTGATAGGTGTACTTGTTGTACATTAGTTTAGATACTGTTCCCGTGCTTACAATTGTTGCTGTTTTTGGGTCCAATCCTGTTCCTTTTACTCGGATGCGGCTACTTATTTTTCCCAAATCCTTATTCTGAATCAAGCGACCGATATCAAAATTCGTCAACTCGGCTCGGGCGTCGTAGCGTTCTTTGTTTTTTTGGCGTTGGTCGAAGGTGGCTTTTACTTTGGCTTTGCCAAAACTACTATTCAGCACCACATCAGTAAAAAAGGAATGAATCGTACCTTTGAAACTTCCTTTTCCGCTCAATTGATTGGGTAAGCTAAGGTTGGTAGGCAAACTTCCTTTAGGTGCGAACTGTTGCAAGTCTTTGGCGGTCGACTCAAAATTTTGAATGGCGATGTCGAATCGGGCTTGGTCTACATTGGGTAAGCCTACTATTGAACCGCTAGCTTGCAATTTGGTTTTGCCAATGCCGCTCACTTCTAAATTGGGAATTTCGATGCGATTCAGTTTGCCCGAAACGGTACTGTTAATCAACAAAATTCCTTTAGGATTACTTGCAAACGGATTGGTGTTGGTCAATTGTGGCGCCAACAAAAGCACCTCTTTGAAACCCAACTGACTCTTTTTTAGATTCGCCTTTACGGATATCTCACCCGGATTTTTGCTTAGAGCCGCTATAGAAGGATAGCCCAAAAGCACTTGGTTGCGCAAAAGGGTTTGAGGTGTTTTGAGGTACAACTTTTTCAAATAGCTGTTTTTGGGACCAAAGAAAAAGTCGGTAGAGAGGGAATCTATGACCAAACCACTTTGCTCTATTCCGGCAAAAGAGGCTACGTTGACCGCAAGCGATTCGGGTTTGTAATGAAAATTAGCGGCTTTGAGGTGGGCTTTCTTGAGTTGGATATGATTGTAATCCAATCCTTTGTTCAGCTGGTTAAAGTTGTTGTTGTCAAACTGAAAAAACAGTTGAGCGACATCGGTTTGATTGATTTTTACTTCCCAATGGTTCGGTTTTTCGGCGGGGTTGGAGACCTTGGGAGCAGCAATCTTGTTCACTTTACCCAAAGCTACGGCGCCTCTTAGGTTTTCGAAATTCAGGGTGTTGATGACTACGAGTTCGTTGGCCAAATCAATCAAATCAATTTTGGTGTACCAGCGTTTGAAGGAAACGTGGGCTTTGGTTTTTTGAACGGATTCTAAGTAATCGAATTGTACTTTACGAATATCAATTTCACCAATATTGATTTTCCAAACAGGCGTTGGGGCGGTAACTATTTTGTTGGCCACTACCGTTTGGGGAGTTGCTTTTAGGGTTTGAGTTACGTCTGCAGTAAGTCCAGTGACTTTGATTTTGGGAAGGTCGATTTCTTGTTTTTCTAAATCGAAGGCTTGGAATTCGGTGTCGAAGTGTTTGAGTTTTAGTGTGGCCTTGATGGGCTCTTTGGCATCATTGTATACGAAGCGTATTTGGTTCAGATTGATTTTACGCAGCACGATAGCCATAGGTTTCGAAGGCTCTTCTTCTGGTTTTTCTGGAGAAGCAAACGCTTGGGTGATGTAATCAAAATTGAAAGTGCCTTGACGGTTGCGGTCAATTTTGGCAGTGATGCCCTCTAGTGTAATGCTGTTTAACGTTAGTTGGTTGCTCATCAAATCGACTAGGCTAAAATCGACGACAAGGTGTTGTCCTGCCAGTAAAGTGTCTTTTTTTTGGTCGGACAAATACAAGCCGTGCACTTGTATGGGTTGAAAAAGCCCAAACGAAAGCGAGTCGATTTGCACTTTGGTTTTGATTTTTTGGTGTAGGTAATCGACCGCTTGTTTTTTGGCGAAACGTTGTACAAAAGGCAAATGCAGCGCTATACCCAAAAGTAGCAGCAATAGGATTCCTCCCAGCACTAGCTTACGCACGACCGATATACTTTTCTTTATGTTGGGTCTCAAGGGATCGATTTTAGCATAAAAGTAGCTTTTTTAAAATAAAGTAGCAAGTGGTGGGTTGGGGTAGGTGGGATTGTGGTTACTTTATGAAGTGAAATTTGTTATCAACTACATTTTTTTTCTTACAATTGTAATATAAAATAATCATTAAAGGAAAAATATTTTAGTAAGATGAATTTAAAAGAAAAAATAGGACACAAAGTCAGGACTCTCAGGTTAGAAAAGGATTTTACCATTGAGTATTTAGCCAATGTTTCGGATGTGGATAGGAACTATATCTCAGACATAGAAAAAGGAAAACGAAATATTTCAATTGAAATTTTAGAAAAAATAGTTATTGCGCTTGACTCGAATTTATCGATATTCTTTAATGATGAAAAGTTTAAATGATATTAACCTACAGACATTTTAGCAGATTCTTTCCATAAATAATTTGGCATGGGTTCATTTAATTCCCATTTAATGCTCATTGGTTTTGAACCTTCATATTCCTTAAAAATTCCTTTGCCAACAAAAACATATCCATTTGTATTTTTAAATTCATTTGTAGATTTTTCTCGAACAAATAAGAGTATTATTTTTCCTAATTTTTCTTGATTAATATAAGTTAATCCTTTTCCGCTATCATTTCTTGTTTGATTTTGAGATTGCCAATGAAATAAAGTTTCACTAATAGCATAATCGTCGTAAAGTGTTGTTGGGGAGTAATCTTCTTCAGATTTAATTAGATCTATAAAAAGAATTTCTGTATTTATCTCTTTGTTTTCAGCAACACCAACACCAATTGCGTTTGAAGATCTTTTTTCAAAAGTTGACATTCTGAATGCTACCAAAATTTGATCTCTTGTATATCGAGCATGCAATTTTAATGGCTGTTCATAAGGAAGTTCAATGTCAATTTCTTTAAAACCAATTTTATCAATTAATATTTCTAGGACTTCTATAATTTCATTAACAAGAGTTTTGCTTTTTCCAATTTGATTTATACTTTTTTCTAACGAATCAAAATCTCCCGCATTTTGCCAAACATCGTAATGAAGCATTAACAGCATTGTTTTTTCATTTTCACTAAAATCACTGATTCTAATGTTGAAATTTTGCTTTGCTATTTGTAAGATGAAATTGAAATAACTTGTGGAATTTGTAGACAACCACTTTTTACCAATGCCTGAATAAATTTGCTTTTCATTAACTGGTTCAAAATCATCAATCACTCCTGCTTTTTGACATAATCTTGACCAACTGTCTTTTTTGTAAATTGTTTCGATTGACAAATGATTTAAACTAATGAAATTTTCTAATGTTAATGGCAACGTTGTTTGATGTTGGAAATTTCTAATCTTTGCTATCAACTGATTTACATTCAAAGATGTTGCTCTTTTGATATTTTCTAAAATAGTTTCTTTTGCCTTCTTTTCTAAAATAATAGAACATCCCAAAGGCAAATGAGGAAAATCATCTTCTAGTTCCTTTTGAACAGATGTTGTAGTTTTTCCAATCAATGCTCTAAACTTACTTTCGAAATCATATTCTGGTCTTGAATTTCCAACAAAATCCAAAACAGTCAAACAATCTTTTCCTTCTGCTAAACGCAAACCACGTCCTAATTGTTGAAGGAAAATCGTTAAACTTTCAGTTGGTCTTAAAAATAATACGGTATCAATTTCTGGAATATCAACACCTTCATTGAAAATATCAACTACAAATAAGTAATTGAATTCCTTTTTCTTGAATTGTGCCCGAATTTTTTCTCTTTCATTTGAATTTTTACTCGTTAAACATTCCGCTTTTATTCCCGCTAAATTGAACTTTTCTGTCATAAAAAGAGCATGCTCTTGAGTAACACAAAATCCAATAGCTCTGACATCATTTAGGTCGTTTGTGTATTTTTCAAGATTTGAGATTATTTGTCCAACTCTCACATCGTTTTTTGTGTATAAGCTTGTCAACTCACTGGCAACATACTTGCCTTTTTCCCATTTAACGTTCGTTAAGTCAATACTATCTGTTATTCCAAAATATTGAAACGGACATAATAATTTTTTGTTTAGTGCTTCTGGAAGTCTAATTTCAGCAGCAATGCGATTGCAAAAATCCTCCAAAATATCTTCACCATCCATTCTTTCAGGAGTAGCTGTTAATCCTAACATCACTTTTGGCTTGAAGTAATTAATTATAGGTCGATACGTTGCGGCTGAAATATGATGTACTTCATCAACTATGATAAAATCATAATAATCAGGAGAAAGTTTGATGTCTTTAAGTCTATTATTCAGAGTTTGAACCGAAGCAAAAACATATTCATTTGAATTGGGTTCTAATCCGTCAACCCATAAATCGCCGAAATTATTGTCTTTTAAAACTCCTTGAAAAGTAGCTTTTGCTTGCTGCAAAATTTCTTTTCTATGAGCGACAAAAAGTAATTTTGATGATTTATTATTATTTCTGAAATTTTTATAATCAAAAGCAGAAATGACTGTTTTTCCTGTCCCTGTTGCGGCAACTAAAAGATTTCTATATCTGTTATGTACTGACCTTTCCACTTCTAATTTTTCAAGTATTTCACTTTGATAATGAAAAGGTTTTAGATCAAAATAGGATGTAGTAAAAGTATATTCTTTTGAAAATTTCCCTTGTTTTAAAGCTTCTACTAATTTTGCGGAATGAATATTTTTATCATATAATTCAAACTCAGAATTTTGCCAATAGGCTTCGAATGTTTTCTTGAACTTATCGATGATATGCCCCACTTCTTTGGTCGTTACTTTTAAATTCCATTCTAAGCCATCAGTTAAAGCAGAACGAGAAAAGTTAGATGACCCAATGTAGCCAGTATGAAAACCAGTTTTTCTTTGAAATAAATACGCTTTCGCATGTAATCTTTCATTACCAGTATTATAAGATACTTTGACTTCTGTATTTTTTAATGATGACAAAAACTCCACTGCTTTTGCGTCCGTTGCTCCAATATAAGTAGTTGTGATTACTCTCAGTTTGCCACCTCTTTCAGTAAATTCTTTTAATTCTCTTTCAAGAATTCTAATACCTTTCCATTTAATGAATGAAACTAGTAAATCAATTTCATCCGATGATAAAATTTCTTTTCTTAATTCACTTTCTAAAGTTGTTCCTGAATTTCCACCTGTAAAAAGTTCACTATGAATTAATCTTGTGTAAGGTGTAATTTCTTTTAAGTGTAAATCTAAATCAGTAAAGTGACTGTCAACTTTGGTAAATACAGCTTTCAATATTTTCCCTTCAGTTTCTATCAAATCATCTTCAAACTCTTCTTTCTTTAATTCTTCTTTTAAAAATAAAATGATTTTATTGGCGATTTCAATTTGAGTTTCCAGTATGTCGTCACCTTTAATTAAATTAAAAGCTTGCTTTATCGTTTTGCCTATATGTTGTGATAATAATTGAGCAGCTTCTGCTTTGTCAATTGAAGTTTTCTTTATCTGAAAAGTGTCTTTGTTTAATTCGTTTAACTTATAGTTTATTAGTTTAGTAACTAATTCTTCATACAATCCTTGGTTCATAGTTCCAGTTTTAGAAATTCTTCAACAATCGGTAAATCAGCTTCAGCCCAATCTAAATGCAAAAGTTCTGATTTGTCAAGTAGTTTATAATCATTATGTTCGGCTAAAATAATTTCTCCTGAAACATATTTTGATATAAATGGAATTAAATTAATGGTAAAAGTTCCATAATTATAATTACTATTTGATAATTGTCTTACAACTTCAATTTCAATATTGATTTCTTCTTTGATTTCTCTTTTAATGCATTCAATTACATTTTCACCTTCTTCTAATTTTCCACCTGGGAATTCCCATTTTAAAGGCAATTTCATTTTTTCACTTCTTTGAGTGACTAGTATTTTGTTGTTTATCTTAATGATTGCACAAGTTACATTTATCATTTAATGATTTTTTAATAAAAATAGTTTTTTGAATTTATATTTATTAAAAAAAATCAAAGTTATTTGCATAAAAAATAAAACAAAAACGCTTCTCCATACCCAGAGAAGCGTTGTTTGTTTTATGTTTTTTTTGTGAAGTATACCTTCAAAATAGTCAAAACGGATGGTTCTCTGTATCTATTTTTTTACCGTAGTTTTTTCTTTTACAATTGTTTTTACAACTACTTTTTTAGCTTTTCTACTAGCAATAAAGTCACTAATTTCTTTTCTCTCTTGATCGGTTAAAGGTGGGCTTTGAATGATAAAATCCACACCTTTGGGCTCTTTTATGATGTTCATATTTTTTACGATTTAAAATATTTTTCTACTAATTTTTTTGCTGCTTCGGTTTCAATAATCATTCTTTGATTTTTAAAATGGTAAGCACCTAAATTTTCTTCGTAATGTTTAATTAGGTTTGTTTTAGCGGTAAATGCTACAAAACCATCAAATCCTTTTTGGAAAGAAACTTTACAAGTGTAAGTTACAAAATTTCTCGTGACATTTTAGTAAAGTTTGTCTTTGCGAATATTAACGTAAGGCTTCTCCATTCCCAGAGAAGCGTTGTTTGTTTAATGTGGTTCGAAACCTTATTCGTACTTATTAGCCCCGGGAGTAGTGGCATCCTTTGTTGTCTCGTTTTTTTGAACGAGACAACAAAGATAGAGCGAATCACGGGAGGGGACGTACTTGCGGTCCTTAGGCGGGCTGCTCCTAATACCACTTATTTACTTGAAGTGTAAGAACTGTAGTGTAGTTTTAGCTTTTTTATGAAGTTGTTTTTTTGGGTAATGATTGTTAAAAAAAAGTTTTATTTACAAACTGGTATACTACTGAGAATAATAATAACCATAAAACGGTCATCAACACATATCCCCAATTTCCTAAGGACCAACCAAAGACAAATAGCCAAGTTTCGTGTTGGTACATAGGGTTAAAGGCTTCCCAATGATTTGTTGGCCCGCCACTCGATAGTAACAATACCACTAAGGATACCAAGTAAATTAGCAAAATGGTGAATACAGTAGTTAGGAGTATTTTTTTTAAGGTCATGCAGCGTGGTTTATGATTAGATTGATCAAAATTAGCAATTGATCAAAAGTCTGTTCAGGGTTTTTCAAAAGTAAAAAGAATTACCTTAAAAAGTGTTTTTTGAATGCGCTTTTATGATGGGTATGACTGTTTATTGCTGTTTATGTTTTTGAAATAGTTTGTATGCGTTATGTTTTATTTTATGGAGTTGCACCAAATTGTGAAATTTATTTTTAGTGTTTCTTAGAGTAGTCGTTTTCTAATTGCCTTGATTTCTATATATTTAACAAAAATAGTGTCTCATGAAAAAATACCTACTAGTATTTGTTTTTTTTGCCTTTGGTATTTGGTTTGCTTTCGTGGCTTGCAATTCTAAGAAAGAAACTGAATTTGCAGCACCTAAAAGCACAACAGGAACCTTGTTGTATACAAAATTGCCAATAGATTCTATTGCCATTGCAGCTTTTTATCAAAAATATCCCAAGCTAAACGGCTATCAAAAACAAGTCATGGAATTGTATGCTAAGCAACAATTTGCATCGATTTGGTATGAGAAAAAAGGCATAGTCGAGTTTGGAAACACCTTATATTCTAAGTATGAAAACAGAGAATTAGAGGGAGTCAAAGTTAATTTTCCCTACGAAAACGAATTGAATACTATTTTTGACGGTCACATAGAAACCAATTTATCAAACGAGACCAATGATTTGTTGCTAAGTAATTTGTATTTGTTTTATGCCGATAAAGTCTATAATGGCGTAGACCAAAAAATAACTAAAAAAATGGGTTGGCTTTTACCTCGAAAAGAAATTGGATATACACAATTATTGGATTCCATTTTGTTGCATCCCAAGAAGGCTTTAAAAGAGGAAAACCTCTTGTTCAGCCAATACGCAAAACTTCGTGAATTTTTGCAAAAATACCATGAGATTGAGAAAAAAGGAGGCTGGGGAACGATTATTGTAAGTTCTGATTTCAAGTCGTTCAAACCTGGCGATAGCGCACAAGCCATTCAGCAAATTCGCAGCCGTTTGTTCCTTTCGCAAGACCTTCTTTCCGATTCTAAAAGTGCGATTTACGACAAAGAACTTCAAAAAGGTGTAGCCAAGTATTTGGTCAGAAACGGATTCAAAGAAGGTGTGGTTTTGTTGCCCAAACACATCCAAGCGATGAATGTACCCATTGAAGAACGCATGGAGCAAATTATGGTCAATATGGAGCGTTGTCGCTGGATTTCGCCCGACTTAGAAAAGGCCAACGAATTCATCGTAGTCAATATTCCGTCGTACCATATGTACCTGAGTCGTGGTGGAAAAAAAATCTTCGATTCGCCAGTTGTAGTCGGAAAAGCCATGAATAAAACCGTGATTTTTAGCGGCAAAATGAGTTATATCGTGTTTAGTCCGTATTGGAATGTCCCAACCAGCATCATCAACAAAGAGATAAAACCCGGTATGGCCAAAAATCCCAATTACTTGGCCAATCACAACATGGAATGGAACAATGGCGCGGTGCGTCAAAAACCAGGGAACAGCAATTCTCTGGGATTGGTTAAGTTTATTTTTCCCAATTCAAACCATATTTATTTGCACGACACGCCTTCCAAAGGTTTGTTTGCCAACGAAGATCGCGCCTACAGTCACGGTTGCATCCGCGTGGGTAAAGCTCGTGAATTAGCCCTCAAAATTCTTGATAACGACAAAGCTTGGACACCCGATAGAATAGATGCCGCTATGCACAAAGGCAAAGAAAATAGCTATGTTTTAAAGAACAAAATCCCCGTTTACATTGGCTATTTCACCGCAATAGTCAAAGACGATGGGCAAATCTACTTCTATAAAGACATCTACGAAAGAGACCAGCGATTGGCTAATTTACTATTCAAAGAAGAGTAGTTTTTGGAGCGGGAGTAATGGGGCTTTTTTAGGCCACATCGTCCCGTCATCCATTATATCTTTGCCTTTTTAAAGGAAAAAGGCAAAGGATGCCATTGCTGCCGGGGCTAAGAGGCAAGATTTGTTCATTTTGTGATGAAGGAAGTATAATTAGCTGATTATCATTTATTTTTGGTAATTACCTCAACGTTTTAGTATAAAGTATATTTTTACAAATCAAATAGAAAATTTACAAAATGCAAATAGGAATAATAGGACTTGGAAAAATGGGATTTAATCTCGCTCTAAATTTAAAAAGAAACCAATATCAAGTGGTCGCACAAGATGTCAATCCTGATTTTGTGGCTAAAATGGGGCATGAAGGAATTGAAACGGCGTATACTACAGAAGAATTATGCCAAAAACTGACGGGAAGAAAAGTGATTTGGATAATGGTTCCTGCAGGAGAAATCGTTGATTCAGTGATTCATGCTTTGCTTCCTTATTTGTCTCCAAAGGATATACTTATTGATGGAGGGAATTCTAATTTTAATGATTCTAAGCGTCGTTATTCCAAATTAAAAACACTTGGTGTCGATTTTTTAGATTGCGGAACTTCCGGCGGAACTTCCGGAGCCTTGCATGGAGCTTGTACCATGATAGGTGGAGACCCAGAGGTGTTTGATTATGTAGCTAAAGTATTTAAAGATATTTCTGTTGAAAATGGTTCTCTTTATACCGGTGCAGCAGGAAGTGGCCATTTTACCAAAATGGTGCATAATGGCATTGAATATGGTATGATGCAATCTATTGCTGAAGGGTTTGAAGTCTTTGAGCATTCAGAATTTGATATTGATTTTCAAAAAACCGCTAAATTATTCAATCATGGTTCTGTGGTGCGCAGTTGGTTGATGGAATTGACCGAAAATGCTTTTGCAAAAGATCCAAAATTAGACAGCATCAAAGGAATTATGCATTCTTCTGGCGAGGGTAAATGGACATTAGAAACCGCCTTGGATTTAGGCGTACCCACTCCAGTTATTGCGCTTTCTATTATGATGCGCTATCGATCACAAATGTCCGATACTTTCTCGGGCAAAGTAGTGGCAGCACTCCGAAATGAGTTTGGGGGACATGCAGTAGAGAAAAATGAATAATATTTTTGTAGCAAATCAATTAAGTGTAACGTTTATAAAACTGTAATTCATGTCTTTACTGATCCTTATCGCAAGTATTGTTTTGTTATTGGTTTTGATTTCTGGTGCTAAGCTCAATGCTTTTATAGCTTTGATAATAACAGCTTTTTTTGTTGGAATTTTGAAAGCGATGCCATTCGTTTCTTTACTTGAATCTATTCAGCTAGGGATTGGAAGTACCTTGGGTTCTTTATTACTCATTATAGCTTTTGGAGTGATTTTGGGAAACTTACTTTCAGACAGTGGAGCTGCTCAAAGAATTAGTTCGGTAATGATTCGAACTTTTGGTGTGCAACACATCAAATGGGCGATGGTGCTTACAGGTTTTTCTGTGGGGATTTCAATGTTTTATAACGCTGGTTTTATCATACTAATTCCGATGGTTTTTGCAGTTGCCAAAAGTACAAAACAGCCTATTATTTATCTAGGGATTGCTATGGCTTCCGCCTTGTCTATTACCCATGGTTTTTTGCCACCGCATCCGGGGCCAACGGCCATCGCCGTTATTTTTAAAGCGAATATTGGGAGGACTTTACTTTATGGCTTAGTGATTGCGGTTCCTGCTCTAATTGTTGCAGGCATAGTTTTTCCTGAATTGATAAAAAAAATTCAAGCGTTCCCTCCCAAAGGACTATTCGAAAGCAAAACATTCGCAGAATCAGAATTGCCTTCTTTTCAAATAAGTATTACTACAGCCTTGTTTCCTGTTATTTTAATGGCGTCCGCTACGTTTAGCGAATTGGTTTTGGATGAAGAAAATAGTTTGCGTCACATTTTAATTTTTATTGGTAATCCCACCACTTCTTTACTACTCGCAATTTTGTTTGCGATAGTTGCCTTGGGGCTTTTTCGCGGGAGAAAAATGCAGGATATTATGGATAGCTCTGGAGCGGCATTAAGCTCTGCAACAATGATTATACTCATTATTGCTGCTGGTGGAGCCTTTAAACAAGTATTAATAGATAGTGGAATAGGAACAGATATTAGTCTTTTTTTTAAAGAATCTTCTCTTTCGCCTTTGGTTTTAGGTTGGCTGATTGCAACGATCATTCGTATAGCTTTAGGATCTGCAACTGTTGCTGGATTAACAGCAGCAGGAATTGTACAACCCTTAGTTATTCAATCGGGTGTTAGTCCAGAATTAATGGTGCTTTCTATTGGTGCTGGAAGTTTAATGTGTTCTCATGTTAATGATACAGGATTTTGGATGTTCAAAGAATATTTTGGGATTAGCGTTTCGGATACGTTTAAAACTTGGACAGTGATGGAAACCATTATTGGTGTTATGGGATTAATAGGTGTATTGTTATTAAATGGATGGATCAAATAAATAGAGCGCCTATGTATTATGTTGGAATTGATATTGGTACTACAGCTACAAAAGCAGTTTGTTTTGATATCCAAGGAAATGTTGTCGAGGAATTGTCAATTTCGTATCCTATGTTGCATCCCAAACCACATTGGAGTGTTCAAGATCCGCAAGAAATACTAAACGCTGTTGTAACATGTATACGGTCTATAACCAAAAACATTCAACCAGAATTTATTAGTTTTAGTGCAGCCATGCAAAGTGTTATTGCTATTGATTCTGCAGGAACGCCCTTATCTCCCGCTATTTTATGGGCCGATAATAGAGCCATAACTTTAGTTGAGGAACTCAAAAGATCCAATAAATCACAATGGTTGTATCAGAAAACAGGCATTCCAACGCATCCTTTTTCACCTTTGGCCAAAATAGCATGGTTCAAAGCGTTTGATGCCGAAACGTTTTCCAAAACCTACAAATTCATTAGTATAAAAGAATACGTTTGGTATCATCTTACAGGTGAATATGCTATTGATACTTCAATGGCATCAGGGACAGGGCTACTGAATATTCATACTTTGCAATGGGATGATGAGATTCTAGCTTTTTTAGATATACAAGTGGAGCAACTTTCTCCAATTCATGCAGTGACTCATTGTTTAAAAGGGATTTCGGATGATTTTTTATATGTGATTGGAGGTGGAGATGGCGCTTTGGCCAATCTAGGAACTGGTGCAATGAATGATGGCTGTATCGCTTTAACCATTGGTACCAGTGGAGCGGTTCGACTCCCAATTGATCAACCTTTTCTTGATGCTCAAATGAGAACACAATGTTATCATCTCAAAGACAATCAATACCTTACTTTAGGAGCTGTAAATAATGGAGCAATTGTGTTGCAATGGCTTAAGGATACGATGCTAAAAACAACCGTTCCTTATGAAACACTTTTTCTAGAAGCTGAGAAGATCCCACCAGGTGCTGATGGATTGCTTTTTGTACCTTATTTACTCGGAGAGAGAGCGCCAATTTGGGATGCATCCGCTCAAGGGACACTTTTGGGAATGCAAATTACACATACTCAATCGCATTTGGTCAGAGCTACTTTAGAAGGGATTTTATTTGGATTATTTCAAATTACAGAAATTCTGATTCCTGATGCAGAGAAGCGAAAAAACACTACGGTTATGGTTAGTGGAGGATTTGGTAAAAGCGAATTTTGGTTACAAATAGTTGCTGATCTTTTTCAAATGAAAGTAGCTATACCTAATACCATTGAAGGTGCTGCTTGGGGTGCTGTTTTAATTGGTTTGGAGGCCACTTCTGGAACAGTTTATACGAAACAAAACATAGGAAAAACTTTTTTTCCCAATCAGTCAAATGCAGAAGTATACAAAGAAGCCTTTACTAGATTTAAAAAAGTATATACTCTGCTAAAAGAAATATAGTGTTTGCTGTTTTTTAGCGGATTAGGTGTCTTTAAATTAAATCATGTTTTATTATGGTTATGTCTAAAGTAATTTTCCCGCCAAGAAAAATGCCGAAATAGAAAAGTAAATAATTAGTCCTGTAACATCTACCAAAGTAGCTACAAACGGAGCCGAAGCCGCTGCAGGATCGAGCTTCATTTTTCGCAACAAAAAAGGAATTAATGCGCCCGAAAGTGTTCCCCACAAAACGATAAATAGGAGTGAAGTTGAAACACTCAAGGCAACCCAAAACCAATACGGACCATAATCATAAATTCCAGCTTCTTGCCAAATCACAATTCGAATAAACCCTAGAAGCCCAAGAATACCACCCAATAATAATCCAGAAACAAACTCTTTTTTCATCACATACCACCAATCACGCAATTGCAATTCTTTTAGCGCCATAGCACGAATAATCAAGGAAGCCGCTTGCGAACCCGAATTTCCACCACTCGAAATAATCAACGGAACAAATAAGGCCAAGACTACGGCTTTGGCAATTTCGTCATCATAATGTCCCATAGCCGAGGCGGTGAGTAGTTCTCCCAAAAACAAAACAACCAACCAACCCGCACGTTTTTTGACCAAATCGGAGAGCGTAGTTTTGGTGTACGAAACATCCAATTCTTCCATCCCTCCAAATTTCTGCATGTCCTCGGTATCTCGTTGTTCGATTTGCTCCAATAAGTCGTCAAAAGTCACTATGCCTACCAAGATTCCTTTTTCGGTCACAATAGGTAAAGCTTCACGGTCGTATTTATCAAAAATGGCCAAGCTTTCTTCAATTTTTTCGGTAGTGCGAATGGCGATAAAGTTCTTGTCCATCAACTCTTCGATCAAAGTGTTGTCCTCTGCCATGAGTAACTGACCGATACGTAAATCGTCAATCAACTTGTTTTTGTCATTCACTACGTAGACAAAATTGAGTGTTTCGGCTTTTTTGCCATAAATCTTAATCGATTCCAACACACGTTTTACTGTCCAATCTTTCTTCGCCTGAATATAATGTGGCGTCATTAATCGGGCAATACTATCACTTTCGTAGCCCAGTAAATTCAGCGCTTGTTCTCTTTCTTTTTGGTCCAACAAATTGATGATTTCCTTGATGATACTGTCTGGGAAATCCGTCAAGAGTAGCGTTCTATCATCGGGAGCTAATTCGTTAAACAGTTCCTTTGTGGCTTCATTTCCTAAATTTAAAATGAGCTCTTGTTGAATGGCACTATCAAAATACGGAAACACCTCAGCTTTGGCTTCTCCAGCCAAGAGCAGAAAGGAAAGCACGCGATCTTTACTGCTTTTTTGTGTCAATTGGTCGGCAATATCCGCTGGATGTTTAGAGGTAATGTGATCCATAGCAAAACGATTTATGTAAAAAATATTTTAAACTAGTACTTTTGATAAGTTGTTTTAATATATTGATTATAATTATTTTAATTGAAATATATTGTAAAAATTATTCTGTCCAAAACGATCCTGTAGCATAGGTTCTCGCTTGTCCGCTAATGATTACACGGTCGTTACGCAATTCACAATTGAGTTTACCCAGTCTTTCAGAAATTTGAAGCGCATAGAGTTCGTTTTTACCCAATCTTTCGGCCCAAAGCGGAATCAAAGAGCAGTGTGCTGAGCCAGTTACGGGATCCTCGAGTATTGAAGCTTGCGGTGTAAAAAAGCGAGAAACAAAATCACTATTTTTTCCTGGAGCAGTTACAATTACCCCTCCAGTTTCCATATTGATTTGGTCGAATACATTGCGGTCAATTTGAAGGTTTCTGACATCCTCTTCGTTATCGTAAATCAAAACATAATCTCTTGATTTTAATACTTCCTTTGGTTTTATATTAAATGAAAGCTTTAAGTTTTCAGGAAGTGAAGAAGCAACAGGCATTCTAGAAGGGAAATTCAAGAAATAGTAATCGTCTTGTACTAAAACCGTAAGGTCGCCACTTAAAGTTTCGAAAACAAACGTAGTTCTCGGATCATGCAAAATTGTTTTTAAGGCATGAACCGTAGCCAAAGTGGCGTGACCGCATAAATCCATTTCAATCTCTGGAGTGAACCAACGCAAGTGTATTTTTTCGCCTTTGTCTACAAAAAAAGCGGTTTCGGCAACGGCATTTTCTTGAGTAATTTTTAATAAAAGTGCATCGGGTAACCACTCTTTTAAAGGAACGACTACGGCTGGATTTCCTCCAAATAAAGTATCGGTAAAAGCATCAATTTGATAAAAGTCTAATTTCATGTGATATGATTGTTTGGGTAGTTTTTTATTTTTATCAAAAATAAGGATTTCTATTGGTCTTATTGTGTGTAGGCTTTTTTTAAAAGGCTAATTTTCACCCATAAAAAAACCTGATGTTTAATCATCAGGTTTTGAAGTCGAAATTATAATTGATAGGCTTCTTTCAAGAAGGCTTTTAAAGAAGTTGGTTCTTGACCAATGAACGTTTTTAGACTGCTATCTACCTTCTCAAAGTCATTGTTTTTTATCCCTGCTGCAAAAAGTACCGACATGGAAATGATGGGTTCTGGTAATCCAAACCCTTTTAGAGCGTTTTCAAAATCGGCTGAGGAAGGGCTGATGTAGGGCACTTCTTTCCCTGAGAGTTCTGATAAATAGCTAGCAATTTCGGAGAAAGAATGCGCTTGGCTTCCAGTAAGATGGTACGTTTTATTCTCATGCCCACTGCTTGCAATAATTTTAGCAATAACTTTAGCCAAATCGTTTCGGCTGGCAAAAGCCACTTTCCCTTCCCCAGCTGGGAAAAACATTCCTGTTTCGAGTACGTTCGCTCCAATAAACATTGGCACCACATCGGCATACAAACTATTGCGTAAAAAAGTATAGGTCATTCCGCTTTGCTTAATGTATGCTTCGGTTTCAAAATGATCGCCTAGCAACGGTTTTAAGGGAGACGTTTCGATATCTTTTATTGCAACACCAGTGTAATAAATATGTTGTACTCCGGCAGCTTTTGCGGCATCAATCACATTTTTGTGTTGACCAATTCGGTCATTAAAATCACTCGAGGAAATTAAAAGAACGCTGTCGATTCCTTTCATGGCTTCTAATAGACTTGATGGGTCTTGATAGTTCCCAATTTTTACGCTTATTCCTTTTTCAGAAAATGGAAGCCCTTTTTCGGTAGTTCTTGCGAGTGCCGAAAGTTGAGTAATAGGATATTTTGCTGTTAGTTCTGAAACGATTTGATTTCCTAGTTGGCCAGTGGCTCCTGTAATTAATAGATGTTTCATTTGTTATGGATTTTAAATTTTATACTTACTTTTGTAGAGCAAATATCTTTTAGTTAGTGTAATTATGCAAGAAGGTACTTTTTAGTTCTTAACTAACTTAAAAGTTATTATTATTGAAAATCAATAGTTTATGAAAGAAATAAAAATAATAAAAGAAGATTTTAATTTATTGAATTGTCCCATTCGAACGATTTTAGATCGTTTTGGAGATAAATGGTCGGTTTTGGTCTTGTTGGTTTTAGGCGAAAAAAAGAAGCTTCGTTTTAATGCTATTAATAAAGAAATTGGAACCGACATTTCGCAAAAAATGCTGACGGTTACCTTGAGAACACTAGAAGCTGACGGCTTGGTACATCGCACCGTTTATCCTGAAGTTCCGCCAAGAGTGGAATATGAAATAACACCGTTGGGAGTGTCTTTAGTTCCTCATATTGAAAGTCTAGCACAATGGGCATCAAGCAATATGGAAGCTATTAAAACGTCTCGCGATCGATTCAAAAATAGTTAAAATATTATTGTTTTTCGTTTGTAATTAGCGCTTCAAAATTATCGTAGTAGGTAAATTTTTGGTAATTATTCCGTTTTCGAAGGTGAAAATGGCACAAATGGGTGAGGAGAATTTAGATTGACCTGTGTTGAATTGAACTCCATTACATTTATTTATATGACTATCCGTGACTAGTACCATTTCACAGAATAAATTAGTTGTTGAATGTTTTTCACAAATATAATCCTTTCTGATCTTTGTTTCTTCTCGACTTTGCGAGCCCAATTTCACGCAAAGGCGCAGAGACGCAAAGTATATTGTCATTATTTAGACTGTTGGTATGAGTTACGGACAGTCATATTTATTTAATTTATTTTTAAAACTAAATTACCATATCCATTATCCTCAGTGTTTATTGCGTTTTCTGGAATATTTTGCCAATGATCTCCATTAATTACAAATTTGAAAGTATGTGTTTTGTTTTTATCAAACTTTTCTTTAGAAATACGTAATTGATATAATCTTCCAGATTTTGATTTTAATTGCCACAATTTATCTTTTGGATTCCATGCATTAAAGGAACCTGCCACAGAAACGTTTTCAATAGTTTGTAAGTCATAAGATTTTGGGATTTCGTAATTAAAAACTACTTCCTTTTTTGTTTGTTGGTACCCATAAATTTTCTTTTTAACTATTTCCTTTTTTTCAACTATTTTACCAAATTTTAAGTTTTGAACAAATTTTAAATCTTTTGATTTGACATATCCTGATTTTAATAAAAACTCTTTTGCCTTTTCATCAGTACTCAAATCTAATTCTATTATTTCGGCTAGTGCTATTGTCTTATCTGTAGCATTATCATAATAACTTTTGCAAATTTTATACCCCATAAAATAACCTAAGTCTTTGACTGTTGTTCCGTTTATTGATATTCCTTTGGAACCATACATCCAATTATAATAAGTTCCATTTTCTTCGTTTGAACCGATATAGGATTTAAATTTTTTCCATATTTCAGCTTCATTTTTATTGCCAAAATCGATATATCCTCCTGGATAAGTCATTGCTAAACTTTTTTGATTAATTAATTCTGCGACAAAATCAGCCATCCCTTCTGTAATACAATGCGATAAAAAATGATAATTGTTTTTACCTTGCTGTGTATGAACATATTCGTGCAAACAAATACTTATTGCCCAATCATCTTTATCATTTGCCATTACTTCACTACCAATAATCAAATTCTCTCCAACGGCATTTCCGCCAAATTGACCAACACCAATTAAAAAATAAATGGTTCCATTTTTACTATTTGGATAAATGCTTTTAAAAAAGGAAAGTTTGTCATTCAAAATTTTTTCTTGAGAGGAGGTATTTGTAGTAAATGAACGAATACGAGTCAGTTTTTCGGCTTCATTATTTATCATTTCAGTCCATTGAATAGGGGTATATTCGAATTTTTTTAGGGCAATTTTTAATCCAACACTTGCTTTGTCAATATAATATTTTTGTATAAAATAAATTTGCTTTGTTTTGTCAGAAGTTTTTTGAATACTGTCAAATGCTTCCCAAAAATTTTTAATATCATTTGTGTATACTTTGTTTTGTGCATTGCAAAGCAAAGTAAGCAACATGAATACAAGGAGTAATTTTTTCATAGTTTTTTTAATATTAACAAATTGACAGTAGAGCTTCTTCCTTTAAGTGGAGTTGTTTATTTGACTGGAGTTTTTTTCTAATTCAAAGTATACATTCTTATGAGTTGCTATGTATGATTTATTTTTAAAAAAAATCATTTCAGTTATTGATTCAGTATTGATAAATATGCTTTTGCATTATTTCTTATCGTTACATTCGTTCAGTTCTTTTTAGAAAAGTATTGTAACCCGCGATAAGGAAATAGATTTGACTTAGTTTGATTAAAAAATCAAAAGTATAAAAATAGGCTTATTCTAGGTATATTATTGTAGTATAGCGTGTTAAAAAACTGCTATTTTTTTTGAATTATAAAAGCTATTTTTTAAAGATTAAAAGCAAAAAAAAGTGGGCTTCTCAGCCCACTTTCTACTAAAAACTAAAAATCATTTGTTTACTTCTTGATAATTTTTTGCATGGTTTCTTGTCCGTTTTCAAAGCGAATCAGTACAAAATAAAGTCCACTGCTCAATCGGCTTACATCAATTGTATTGGCGTTTGAGTTGCTTTCTAAGACCGTACTACCTTGTGGGGAAAAGATACTAAAACTCGATACCGCTGCCGTAGATTCTATTTGTAAAATTTGGCTCACTGGATTTGGGTACACACGAATTACGTTAGTCGTTTCGACTTTGTCTGTAGTTACTCCCAAAGTTTTATTTACAGGATCGCCCCAAGTATAACTAAAGCCATCCGTTTTAGCAATTAAGTCTGGAGTTTGATTGGTACTTCCTCCTGAACCATTATTAAAAATAAGGTTTACTGCAGTTGGTCCTGTGATAGTATATTTATAAAAACCATTGGCATCTGCTGTCATATTTACTCCTGGCCAAACTGCATTAGCAATACTTCCAGTTGGTGTAGCGCCCCAATAGTATACTTTTGGAGTTGCGGTCCAAGTTGTAGGTGGTTTAAAATATACGGTAATTGTGGGTACAGTACTAAACGTATAGCTTTCTATTTTGATAGCAGAACTGGTTCCTATCAAGTTTCTCACAAAAGCTTTCAATACGGTGGTTGAAGTAATTGTTAACGATTTGCTTCCCACTGCAGAAAGTGAGGCCGTTGTAGGCGTTGTACCATCAAGCGTGTAGTAAATGGTCGAAGTGGTTTCGTTGGCGGTTAAGGTTACATTTACCGTGGATCCTGTTGTGAAATTACCTCCTAGATTTGAAAAGGTTAAATCAGGAGCTATAGTTGGGCATCTGTTGGCAGGTTCGCCAATCAACCATCCACCATCATAGAATTTAATTCCTGCAGTTGTAGATAAGTCGACTGTTTTTAAAGTACCATCATTGAACAGTAAATTAGAAGCCGAAACTGTACTCGGGAACGTATATTGGTACCAATCACCACAATCTTTGGTCATTGCAATTCCTGGATAAGTTACCACTGGCGCAGTTCCAGTTGGTGACCAATAGTAAATTTTTACTGCTGCATTCCAATTGGTTGGTTTTTTGAAATACACCGTAAAGGTTGTAGGAGCGCTAAAAGTGTAGGTTTCTGTTTTGATAGCAGAGCTGGTTCCAGCAGTGTTTTTTACAAAAACTCTAAGCGTTGTAGTATTGGTAATCACAATAGTTTTAGTACCAACAGCCGAAGGTGAAGCCGTTGTTGGCGTCGTCCCATCGAGGGTGTAATAGATGGTTGATGTGGCTTCGTTGGCCGTAAGGATTACATTTACTGTAGTTCCAGTAGTAAAGTTGCCGCCTACCGGAGCAATAGTTACATCAGGTACAATGACAGGGCATCTGTTGGTAGGTTCTGCATTTAACCAAGCGCCGTCATAATATTTAATTCCTGCGGTTGTTGATAAGTCGGCGGTTTTTAAAGTACCATCGTTGAACAATAAATTAGAAGCCGAAACCGTACTTGGGAACGTATATTGGTACCATTCCCCACAATCTTTGGTCATTGCAATTCCAGGATAAGTTACCACTGGCGCAGTTCCTGTTGGTGACCAATAGTAAATTTTTACTGCTGCATTCCAATTGGTTGGTTTTTTAAAATACACTGTAAAGGCACTAGGAGTACTAAAAGTGTAGGTTTCTGTTTTGACTGCAGAGCTGGTTCCAGCGGTGTTTTTAACAAAGGCTTTAAGCACTGTAGTAGTGGTTATGGCTATACTTTTGCTACCTACAGCTGATGGCGAAGCGGTTGTTGGTGTAGTGCCATCGACCGTGTAGTAAATGGTAGAGGTCGCATCATTTGCCGTAAGTGTTGCATTCACTGTGGCACCAGTAGTAAAATTACCGCCAACAGGAGCAATGGTCAAATCAGGTGCAATAGGAGTGACGTTGCAGCGATTAGCAGGTTCGCTAGCTAGCCAAGCGCCATCATAAAATTTAATTCCTGCGGTTGCCGATAAGTCGCCGGTTTTTAATGTACCGTCGGTAAAAAGTAAGTTCGAAGCGGATACTGTACTTGGGAAAGTGTATTTATACCAATCGCCACAATCATTAGTCATAGCCACTCCTGGATAGGCTACAACTGGTGCTGTTCCTGTAGGAGACCAATAATAGATTTTTACAGCAGCATTCCAATTGGTTGGTTTTTTGAAATACACCGTAAATTCTGGTAAAGCCCCAATTGAAATAGTTTTGGTGATCGTTTCTGATAGGTTTCCTTCATTGTCCACAGCAAACACTTTTATAGTGGTTGTCTGAGTGATGCTGATGGTTTTGCTGCTAATTGCACTAGCCGATGCAGTTGTTGGAACACTGCCGTCAGTGGTGTAGTAGATTTTTGGAGAAGGATCTGTACTATCTGTCGCTTTGATGGTTATGTCTACCGTTGTTGGAGAATTTGTAATGTCTGGCGTAAACGTAAGTTTTGGTGCTACATCTAGATTTTTTCCAACCCAAACGTGTTGAATTTTCGATTTGGTTACATTGCCTTTTTTATCGGTTACTTCTACGTAATAATCCACTAATTTTTCCGAAAGTCCTGCAATTTCTGCATGGTATTGATTGGCAATTACCGTAGGCAGCATATATAAATCGGCTTGGGTACTGTTGGTTACATTGCCTTTAGGGAAAACTCTTTCGGTCATGGGTAAACTTACCCAAGAGCCCACTTCATTCCCACCAGCATACGTATCGTTATGGTTGGAACTTCCATTGTTTTTACCATCATTATCAATACGGTATTTTAGTTCGGCTCTTTCAATCCCGCTCACATCATAAGCAAAAGTGTATACTGTAAAGTCGGCTGAATTTAGAAATTCTTTGTAAGCATAAGGCGCTCCATACCCTTTTTCTCCAGGATTATACGGCCATCGCTGCGGAATGAAAACTGAAGGTTTGGTGTTGTCCACGCCTGGGTGCGCGTTAAGGGTAGGTTGTGCAAACTCCACACAGCGGTTCACTGCCAAGGTTGTTTTGATTTCTAAATCTTCGGCTAAACCATAATACGCATTTCCACTGTCGTATCCGCCCATCAAAAAATGCCATGCTTTTTCTGCTGGACTTATAGCAGCAGTTGGATTTACGATTTCGCTGATGCGTAGAGTACTTCCTTCCAGTTGCTCGGCCATAATGGCGTGATTTTCACCTGCGGTAGTGATGGCTTGGTTCATCATGTCTTCTGTCCAGCCATTAGGATTGAATTTTTTGGTTACAGGATCAAAGAAAGGCCAAAGCCAGTTGGTAAATTGTGGATGACCAAAATCGCCATCGGCATTCACCCATGCACCGTCTTCAACGTGTACTACTTCAGATTCTGGGACTGGGTTATCTTGTAAATATTGTGGAATCGTTGTAGCATTATTTCCTTTGGCTGCCGAAGCATGTGAAAAACCAGTAACCGATTCGTTATAGTAAGAAGAACCGCCACCCCAAGCATTATCGCCATCATGAGCAAATAAAACCAAGGGTTGTCTTGGAGAGGTTGACGCTTTGGCAGCAATAGGGTCAATTAGTGAAGTACCAATGGCAGAATAGCCGTCTTCATAACTTTCGTAATCCGCCATAGGAACCACGGTAATTTTATATTCCTGAGCAGTTTCAGGATCGATGTATTTGGCTTTATAGGGCAAATAGGAGTAAGGAATAGCAAATTGTCCTCCGCGGGCATCTTTTTGAGCAGAAAACCACGTATTTCCTTTCGTATCTACTTGGTCGGCTTTGTTGGGAACATCACACATCGTTCCGCCAGAACCGTATTTTAGAGGATAGTCAGATAAGGTTCTTGAAAGGTGGCTATTAGCAATAACTGACCATTCTATGCCGCATTCTTTTAAGGTTTTGATGATTCTTTCTGAGAAAGCGCATTCTGCTGGCCAATAGCCTTTAGAATCGTGGGTTCCAAATAATTGTGCGCTGTAGTATTGGTGTGCTTTGATTTCTTTGGTCAAGGCTTCGTCACTTAACAAAGGCGATAAGGCGTGGTGCATTGTAAAAGAAACCATTTCCATTCTTGGGAAACCACCCGAAGTTTTCCAGCCTTTGGCATCCTTAATGTTTTGGGTCCACGAGGTCGAATAGCCCCATTGGTTGGCTTGGGCTAATTCTTGCACGTTTTCCATCAACGAACCTCCGTAAGTGATTTGAGCTCCTGCTTTGGGCAAATCAGCTATCGAGGAAATGGCATTTTTTGGGGCAAATTGGTAGGCTGCTACACGGTCACCGGTACTAAAAATTTCAACCAAGTTATTGGTAGGATGGGCAAGTCCGTTCTTGTCGTTGTTGGCACCCGATGTTTTCAAATCCTGTGATTCTTTAACTATCTGGTAACGATTGGTGTTTTTCTTGCTGACATCTCCCCAATAAGTGGGTTGGTGCAAATGCCACAAATAAGAAGTACTTATTTGTGCTTTCCCACCAAAACCACAAACGAGTAGGGGGATAATCCATAGTATTAGTTTTTTCATAATTTAATTTTTGATAATTAAAACATTAAATTTTTGTTAAATTTATCAAAAAACAACATCAAAATTATGAATGTATTAGTGATGGTTTCTACTACAACGTTTTAGTGTTTACAACTTTATTTTAAAAACATTTTTTATAACAAATTGATTGGGATATTCTTGTGAAATTAACATAATAGTGAGAATAGGGTAGTTTTTTACTATTTACATCTATTTTTAAGACTAAAATGATGATTGTTTTGGGAAATCTAAAAAGTGAAGTCCAATAGAGCATTTCTAATTTAAAATAGAGCTAATGTTTTCCAGAAGCACCACCTTAGTGCACACCACACGAGTCGTCCCGCTGTACGCTATATCTTGCTGAGGCTCTGAAAAAAACGAGCCCCAGCAAGGATGCCGCTGCCATCGGGGCTAAGCGAGACTCTCTTGTTTTCATAACAAAACAGTACAATCGAATTATAAATATTGCGGTTAAATCGCTATGAACATCGTTACACTAGTATATTTTGAAATTTTAGTCTTCGAAGAGCGAGTGATCAATGCATTATTTTTAGCTGTGGATTAACGTGTTGAAATAACCACTGTTTTTTTTGGGTTTTATTTGCTATTTGACACTGTTTTTGTTGTTATTACTGGTATTAAATATTCCTGCATCATCTTTTCAACTTGTTTTTCTCCGTAGGGTGTATTGAATGCTGTGGCTGTAATTACAATTACTATGGGCTGGTCTTTAAAAATGAAAATTCGATTTCCACCATTTCCGCTAGAATAGTAAACTTCATAATTTAAGCCGTCTACAGTATAGGTTTTATTCCAAAATAGATAGCCATAAAATTCGTCATCAGATATTGACATTTGATGTGATAAACTTTTTGCAACCCAATCTTGTGATACAATTTGTTTACCATTCCATTTCCCTTGGTTTAAGTATAATTGTCCAAATTTTGCGTAGTCCAATGAACTTAATTGCAAACTTCCCGCAGTATTTGCTACTTTTTGAGGCGTGAATTGCCATTTGTATTTTGTGATTCCAAGGGGTTCAAATAAATTTTTGTCTGCGTATTTTTCTAATCCATTTGGTACAGATTTATGAATGATGTCGCCAAGAACCACAACACCTGCCGTAAAGTAATCCCACTGCTTATTTACTTGTTTTGTCTTGTCAATAGGAAGATTTAAAGTGAAGTCAACCCAATTTTTAGTAGGATACATATTTTCTTCGTTTCCAAGCGATTCAGCATTCATGTCGGAACCTTCAAAAGTAGAACTCATTGTAAGTAAACTTTTTAAAGTAATACTGTCTTTTGCTGTAGCATAGTTTTGAAAAGAGTTTAGGTAGTAAAATTCTTTTAAGTTTTGTGTTTCACTTTTTATGTATTTGTCCTTGATTGCAATGCCCAAAAGCGTTGATGCAAATGATTTTCCCACAGAACGCGTGTCGTGGAGTGTATTTCTATTTGCACCATTGAAATATTCTTCAATTAAAATTTTTCCGTCCTTTATTGCCACTATACTTGTTACGTTTTTATAAGTTTGCTTTGCAATTTTTCGGTTTAATTCTTCAATTTTAGCAATATCTAGTTTTTCTGTTGCAATCTGCCAATCTTTAGTTGGCTTAATCATTTGAATTTTAACTAGTTTTTCGTCGATTTTTATCACGGGAACGATAATTTTTAATTGCCCTTCTGCAATAATGTCCCCTGTTACGACTTCGGTTAATTTTAAATAGGGTCTGATTTCAATTTTAAGTTGATGTTCTCCTTCTGAAAGTGCTTCTTGTCCACCATTGCCAAAAAATCTATTCCAAAGAAATCTGCCCCAAGAATCTTCGTTCGTAGTGCTTAGGAAAGGAACTCTAAACATTGTTTTATGATTTTTGCTTTCTGCATTTCCTGCTCCAACATTTAGATTTTCAACATAAATCTTTTTGTTGTCCACAATAAAAGTAAATTGATAATTTCCATTTTTTGTTAATTCTTCAACTGTTGACTGAGG
Organism: uncultured Flavobacterium sp.; assembly: GCA_963509895.1. Classification (GTDB taxonomy): domain Bacteria; phylum Bacteroidota; class Bacteroidia; order Flavobacteriales; family Flavobacteriaceae; genus Flavobacterium. Next base: position 6,372 of record CAUPCW010000006.1, on the reverse strand, counting down.
TGATAATAAATGAAGATAATTGGTCAATGAATGGCCTAAAAAAATTCTACTATTTAAGTCGGTTTTTTCTTTTAATTCAAACGATTGTAGAAAATCCGTTTTCTTAAAATTTTCAATGGCAATTGCAGGACCCATAAAAACAATTTTGCCAATGTTTGATTGGTGAATAGGATGAATTATACTGTCGCTTTTTACAAATTCGGTCTTTTGTGCAGACACATTCAAGTAAGTCAGTACACTGATTACTAAAGTTGTGATTTTTGATTTCATTGATTTTTGATTGATTTTGATTGTTGATTTTGATTGTTGATTTTGATTGTTGTTTCGTACAATAAAATGTTCGTTTACGGTGAGTTATTTTATTGGTTTTGAAGCTAATGTATGATTTGTTTTTCAGAAAAGACAATTACCCAAATCCATGGAAGTTGTAGGCGTTAGTTTTTATTTTCCGAATAGTGAATTCCAAAAACCTCTCGGCTTATCTTCAGTTTGAATTTTGGATTTGTTTATCTCAGAATTATCATTTGTTAAGTTTCTGATTCCACTATACAATGGTTCTCCTTGCTTGGGAATAGGTGTTATACTTTCCAGTGGATACAAGTTATTGTAAGCATCCATTCCTACTGGAAAATCTGTTCTTTCAATCCATCTTTTTTCTAATAAATCGGGAATAGGTTTCATTTCAATTTTTTCATCAAAACTTTTTTTAGCTTTATCAATAAATTGTTGATCAATATTGGAAGAGACATTAGAAAAATACTCTAGGCTGTTGGCAGGAATATGTAAAAGAAAAATTTGTGTTTTATCCTTTAATTGGTATATATTCAAAACTTTAAAATAACTATTTGCATTAATACAGCAATGTCCATATTTTTCAACATCTGGATTGATTTCATACAATTTTGCAGCTTTTGATGATGCGATAATAAATCTTGTGTTTGTAACGATACCTCCACCTTTCCAACTTACATCAAGGAAGTATCCATTTCTTAAAATTTGACCTTCTTTAAATTGGTTAATCACATTGTTTTTTAAAGTACAGTCTCTATAATACAGAGTTGCACCTGGATACGTCCAATTAAAAATTTCTTCTGAATTTTCTAAAATCTTTTTATCGTTTTCTATCATTTCTTAAATTAAATGGGTTGTCTAAAATTACGTTAACGTTTTGATTTTATAATAGGGATGTTAACAAACTATTCATTGAGCAAAGTATCCGCACATTGTAGATTTTATACTTTTCCTTCAAGGACATAAACATACTAAAAGTCTATCGAATTTTCTCGTAATTGTATTACAAAAGCTCTTATTTTTTTAATAATTCTTAAGTTGCTACTTAACGAAAAAAAAACATCAAAAAAGCGCAATGGTCATTTTTGATGTTTTATAGTTTTAAAAGCTCATTTTGCTAAAAAGTCGTGAGACTTTTATCGTGTTAGAGGGTGGCATCTTCATTAGAAATGACGCGAAGTCGGAGACGTTCAACCAGCTCACTTGAGCGGTTTGTATCCTAAGAAGAGCAGGATAGGTTTAGGATATACATATCGAGCTATTATTTAACCTATTTTACTTACTTAAGCTCTTTTAGATTCTTTATCAATAGGTAGTAGAATCCGATTGACTTGGCATATTCACTCACCAATATTCTTTCGTTAACTCCATGCCAACGACCTGCATCTGCAGCAGATTCTACACGAATTGCCGTAAAGCCGTACACATTCTTTGCCATCGAGGAAAGAGCGAACCATTTAGCATCCGTTCCACCAACGTTTAGGAAAGGAGTAACGATTAAATCGGGTGTTCCCCAAGTCTCTCGAATCGTTTTTTCAATAAGTTTATATTCAGGACCTGTAGAACTTGATGTAGGAGTTGGTTCATTCGAGGCTGACATATTAGTTATTGTTACTCGATCATCATTAATAACTTGTTTGACACGTTCCATTACAGATTGAATTGTTTCGCCCTGAAGAATTCTGAAGTTGACAACGGCAGATGCGAATGGTGGCAGTACATTTTCTTTAACTCCTCCTTCAATCATGGTTACCGCCGTTGTGGTGTGTAGCATGGCTTTCGTTTCATCGCTTCCTTTTAGAAATTCCATAAGCGTCTCGTCTTTACTAATCAGTTTCTGATGTGCTTCGGGCAAGGCAGGCCCTACAACTCTAAACATATCGCGAACGGTTTCGGTAATTTTGAATGGAAAAGGATTGGCTTCCAGTTTGGTAATAGCTTGCGCAAGAATGCCTATATTCGAATTAGATGGAGGCCAAGCCGAATGCCCACCTACGCCAGAAATTTTTAATTCAAGTGTTACATATCCTTTTTCTGCTGTCGCAATTAATGCGATTGGAGCTGCTATACCTGGAAATAATCCTGGAGCAAGCGGCGCTCCTTCATCAAAAACTAAAGCAATATCTTTTATACCTTTTGATTCAATCGCCTTGACAATGTGCGCTACACCTTCTGGTCCTCCTACTTCTTCATCCTGACCAAATGCGAGGAGAATGGTGCGTTCGGGTTTATATCCCTTTTGCAGTTGCATCTCGATGGCTTCAAAAATTGCCATGATCATAACTTTATCATCGAGCGTGCCACGTCCCCAAATGTAGCCGCCTGCAATATCACCCGAGTAAGCATCATGCTCCCATTGCGACTCTGTGCCTGGCACAACCGGCACAACATCTTGGTGTCCCATTAATACAATTGGAGCTAATGCTGGCTTAGTTCCTTCCCATGTATAGAGTAAGCTAAACGTGCGTGGATAACCAATTACCTCCCGCTTTAAGGTTTTGTGCGCAAGGGGATATGTCTTTACTAGAAATTCGTGCCAGTCTTTGAATGCCTTTTCATCAAAATCGTTGCGATCCTGATGTGAGATTGTTTTAAATTTAATTCCATCGGATAGGCGTTTCGCAGCAGCATTCGCGTCTACTACTATGTTTACTAATTTTACTTCATTCTTTGAAGATGGTTTATCGCTTTTTTTAACCTGCTGAGCACTTGTTTCAGTAAAAAGTGCTGAAGATAGAATGAATAATAAGAGAGAGAGGGTTGCATGCTTCGTCATATTTTTTTGTTTTATGTTATCGATACTGATTTTGAATTATTTTATATTTCAAGGATTCTAAAATTGTAACTATTTAAACAAAATCAAATCTTGATGTAAAGCCTATCCTTAGATTTAATGGTAACGCTTATAAATTAACTTCTATACTGATAGAATTTGATCTATTATGTACAATAACAAAAAACTTTAATCAAATAAGGATTCATACTTCACGTTGATACACTGCGTATTGTAAAAATAGAGAAACTATTTTTTTTTCCAAAGGTTAGTTTAGCTTTTTTGTATTATCTTTTTGGTTATTGAGTATTAATTAATTTAGGATAAATCCTCTGTTGGTCAAAATCTCCCAATTCCGACCTTTTCTTGAATGTTCTTGTGATACGTAAATCAAATAAAAGTCCTCGACTTTTTTTAGTGCATGTCTTACAAAATTCAAATTGCTAAGTGATAAATCTAAATACTTTTATTTTAAATATAAATAGGAATAGCAACAAAAAAGCCCAACGGTTTCTTTGTTGTTTAGTTATTCCATTTGAAAAGACAATCATTATTAAGATAGTTATAGTAAAAGGTAATAAAACTTTTATCGTGTTTACAGATGACAACTTGATTAAAAATGGCGCGAAGTCGGAGACTTTCGCGCAGCACACTTCAGCGGTTTGTATTCTTCGAGGAGCAGGCGGGGTTGTGCAATAGCGACGTGTTTGGTGGCTATGCTTTTTTTAGTCTTGATGTCCGTATCCTAATTCTTCATTTTTATCCCAAAATGCCATAAAAAGTTCAGCCGGTGTTCCTTTGTTGATTGTCCATTCTGCAACTATTTTAATAGCCTCTTCTAAATCTTCTACGTAAGCCATTCTACCATCGCTTCCTCTAATTCCTTTTTCATCTTTTTTTGCGCCTCGATTAATAAGAATGTTCTTTTCATCATAAACAATTCTTCTTACGTCTTCGAAAGATTTACCTTTTGGTAAGCTGTCTTTTAGAAGTTTTGATAGTCCGTGATAGTATAATTGAAACTTTTGTATAGGGTCATCTATTTTCTGTCCAAGTAATTGTTCGGCTTGATTTTCTATAACAAGTTCAGAATCTACATTAATCGAAAGTTGTTCACCTTTTACCTCTTCAGATTTTTGTAATATCACTAACCTTTCTAAATCCTCTTTGGAAAGTTTTCGTTCGACCTTGTTTACATTGGTTTTTTTGTCGCTCATTATTATGATTTTATACTGTTAATAATTGTTTTATTTTTATTGCTGTTTCTTTTATTGACTCATTATCCCAATTTGAAACATTCAATTTTTTTGTTATACCTTTTATGTTTGGAAAATATTCTTTGAATGCGCCCCAATAATCATTTCCTTTTTCAGATTGCCTCCATTGATATTGTGAATAAATTATGCAAGGATGAATTTGGCATTCCTTTGCAAATTTTTCTACCATAAATTTATTGTGTATCATCTTTTCAATGTATCTCATTTTTTCTGATGATATTAAGTATTCGGAAGCAAATTCATTTGCTTTATCTTCTTGAATTAAAAACAAATCTGGTTCACCAGATAAATGATATTTTGTTTTCTCAATTGTTTCTAGGTCAAATAAAACGTGGTGGAGTTCGTGAATTAGAGCAAACCAAATTGTAGCATAATTTTTATTGAAATCTGTAATTACGATACAAGGTTTATCATTTATTAAAAATGTTGCACCACGAATTTGAGTTTTAGGTAAAGAAGGTTGGAATACTATTGTAATTCCGATGTTAAATAAGGCTTGGAAAACAGTTAATAAACCTGTTTCAGCATTTTGTGTATAAGGTTTAATTTTAGGAATTAGATCAATAAGATTCTGTCTTTTATACTCATTTGGGTTATCAATTAATTCAAAATATTTATAGCTTGATTTAATCCAAAAATCTTTCATTTTGTCACTAAATGATTTCTTAGTTCTACTATAAAAAGCTTCGTTTAATTCTCTTTCATATTCATAAACACTATTAATATCAAAGAATTTACAGATCCTTTCTTTTAGTATTTCCAAAGAATCATTTTTATTAATAAATCCTAAACTTATTAAAGTTTTAAGGTCAAAGAATTTATTTATAAAGGTGATGTCCATTGAAGATTGAAGTTCTTTTATTTCCTCAACAGGTCTGTCCTTAAAATGGACAATTAAAGCCTCATTAAAATCTATTTCTAAAAATTCAGCAAGTTTTAATAGTTTGATAATATCAGTCTGTTTGGAAGTCTTATCAAGAATAGCGTCTAAACTTCTTCTTTCCATTCCTGATAATTTTTCAAATTGAGTTTTAGTTAACCCAGATTCATCAAGTTTCTCTTTTAGTAATTCATCAAGAGATGGACCGTTATATTGGAAGCTTTTATTTAAAATATCGTCTATCATAATAGTTTGAGGTAAATATACCGCAAATATATTAAAATGTTTTAAATAAATTAAAAAATAGAGGTAAATTTACCTTTTGTGTTGTTTTGAAGCAATTATAAAAGATAAGTATTTTTGTTTTTGCAGTAATTTTTATTAGTAATGATAGCATTGCTACCAACTATTATAGATCTGATAAAATCATTGCAATCACCTATAAATCAGAGTCAATAGGTTTTACTGTAATCAGACTTTTTTATTTCTAAAATATATTCTTTTTCCTGCAAAAAGACACCGTTTTTCAGAAATATTCATTGCTAATTTTATCGATTATGGTTTGTTGTGGTGTTGCTGTTAACTCCTGTCATTGTCCGCGTGAGGGATAGGAATAAACTACCGAAGTAGTATGGATAGCCCGACCGCAGGAACGCAAAGGGGCGAATAACATGTTTGCTATTCGCCCCTTTGTGGTACTGGGGTCACGCCCCAATTATGCTTTTTCTTTTTCGAAACGGTCTATGACTTCTTGGTAATAAGCCAAGGTGGTTTTGGCGATAGAAGCCCAACTGAATTGGTTAAGTACGCGTTGGCGACCGGCTTTTCCCATTTGGTTGGACAAGGCTTCGTTGTCGAGTAAGAGATTGACTTTGGTAGCAAAATCTTGTTGGAAGGCTTGAGGATTGGCGGGGTTAAAATCGGTTCGGGAAACGGGGGCGAGGGGTACCAAAAATCCGGTTTGTCCTTCGACGATGATTTCGGGTATGCCTCCTACGGCGCTTCCTACCACGGGTGTTTCGCAGGACATCGCCTCGAGATTGATGATGCCAAAGGGTTCGTATAGCGAGGGGCAGGCGAAAACGCGGGCGTGGCTGTAGAGCACTTTTACTTTTTCTCTTGGGAGCATTTCGGAGATGAGGATGACGCCT
>CAUPCW010000005.1:0-70023 GCA_963509895.1 uncultured Flavobacterium sp. | reverse complement strand
ATTATACGAAAAAGAAGTTACGTTACAAGCCGACAGAAGACGGTCTGGAGTAGAATTAATCAAAATTATTAGCGACTTATGGTATGACAAATCCATCGAATTGGTTTTATTCAGAAACCATTTGATTGACAGAAATGTGAGCGAAATTCTAAACTTGCATGAGTATGCAGGTGAATTTGTTGGAAAACCCATTTCAATTTCAGATTCTGTAGAAATCGCTAGTGTAATTCTTTCTTTAGACTTACCGCCTTCTAAATTAGATATCGGAAAATTGACTTACGAATACGGTCTTTTGGACGAAAAATATCCAGATGCTAGACATTTTGTGATTGACAAATTAAAAGAAGCCAAAACAAGTGATGAAATTCAACCAAAAGATGTGGTATTATATGGTTTTGGAAGAATTGGACGTTTGTTAGCTAGAGAATTGATGTCCAAAACAGGCAAAGGAGACCAAATGCGTTTGAGAGCCATTGTAACACGAGATAAAAACGATGCTACTAGCTTAGAAAAAAGAGCGTCTTTATTGCGTTACGATTCCATTCATGGCGATTTTAATGGTTCTGTTATTGCCGATCCAGCCAACAATGCGTTAATCATCAACGGGACTACCGTTCATATGATTACTGCCAACACTCCAGAAGAAATTGATTATACCGCTTACAATATTAACAATGCCTTAGTAATAGACAACACCGGAGCATTTACTACTCACGAGGCTTTGAGTCGTCACTTGACTTCAAAAGGAACCGATAAGGTATTACTCACGGCTCCTGGAAAAGGGGTGCCAAATATTGTACATGGTGTAAACCAAAACGAATACAATCCAGACGAAGTGTCTATTTTCTCGGCTGCTTCTTGTACAACCAATGCCATCACTCCAATTCTGAAAGCGATTGAAGATACTTTGGGTGTAGTAAAAGGACATTTAGAAACCATTCATGCTTACACTAACGATCAGAATTTGGTTGATAACATGCACAATAAATACCGCCGTGGTAGAGCTGCTGCCTTAAACATGGTAATTACAGAAACAGGTGCTGGTAGTGCAGTTGCCAAAGCCTTACCATCATTAGAAGGAAAACTAACTTCAAACGCGATTCGTGTTCCCGTTCCAAATGGCTCCTTAGTGGTTTTGAATCTTGAAGTTAACAAAGCAACTTCTGTCGAAGGCATTAACAACATTATGAAAAAATACGCTTTGGAAGGCGAATTGGTAGAGCAAATCAAATACTCGTTGAACAACGAATTGGTTTCATCGGATATTGTAGGAACGACAGCACCTTCAATCTATGATAGCAATGCTACTATTGTTTCTAAAGATGGAAAAAACATAGTATTATACATTTGGTACGACAACGAATACGGCTACAGCCATCAAGTAATTCGTTTGTCCAAATACATTTCAAAAGTAAGACGTTATACTTACTATTAGTAGATAGTATTCATACTAATCCGTTGAGATTAAAATAAAACAGTAAAAAAATTTAACCACATAGAAAATAATAGATTGTAAAGAACATAAAAGAATGAATAGAAATAGCACTATTTTACACATAGTATAGCTATGTGAATAGTAAAACGTCTATTGTTCTCTTTTAAAAACTAAAACGCTATGATTCTTCTATGTGGTAAAAAAAAACGGATAACGTTAATTATAATTCAACAAACCATCAAGAGGCAACTTTTGATGGTTTTTTTAAATCGGTAACACTGTCGTACTTTTTACTTCAGAAATAATAAAGAAACTATTAATCAAACTAACCTCAGGCAACACCGATAATTTTTTTTGATGAAAATGGTGGTAACTTTCCATATCAGGTAACACCACTTTGAGCAAATAATCAAAGCTACCCGAAACAAAATCACATTCCACTACTTCTGGTAAATTCAGAATCGCTTCATTAAAAGCCTCCGAGATGTCAAATGTTTGTTTTACAAGAGTAACTTGGCAAAAAACCGTCAAATTCTTACCCAACTTTTTTTTATTGAGTACCGTTACGTATTTATCAATAACTCCCTCTTTTTCAAGACGTTTCACTCGGTCATGAACTGGCGTTAAAGATAAATTTATTTGATTTGCAATGTCTTTTAACGTCAAATGCGCGTTCACTTGCAAAAGTCGTAAGATTTTTTTGTCGGTTTCATCTATGTTCATAATGAAGGTGTTTTTTTTAAGACAAGATTCTTTAGATAATTTTTCTTTTTCAATCCAAAAAAACGATTTCGTAAAGAAATATTTTAGGCTAAATTATATAAATAAATTAATTTTTTCCTATTTAATTAGACTATGTAAAAACTTTTTCTTTTTAAATTACTTTTATCCTTTCAAACAAGTAGTAACTTAAATCTCTCTCATATGATTATTGGTGTTCCAAAAGAAATCAAAAATAACGAAAACCGAGTAGCTCTTACACCAGCTGGTGTAGCCGAATTCAAAAAACAAGGGCATACCGTATATGTACAAACCAATGCTGGAATCAACAGCGGTTTTGCGGATCAATCTTATATAGACGCAGGAGCATCCATTCTTCCAACTATCGAAGCAGTGTATGACATTGCCGAAATGATCATTAAAGTAAAAGAGCCTATCGCTTCTGAATATCCTTTGATTAAAAAAGACCAATTATTATTCACGTATTTCCACTTTGCTTCTTCTGAGCCATTAACACACGCAATGTTAGAGCGTGGTGCCGTTTGTTTGGCTTACGAAACGGTAGAAAAAGCAGATCGTAGCTTGCCTTTATTGGTACCAATGTCTGAAGTAGCAGGACGTATGTCTATCCAAGAAGGAGCTAAATATTTAGAAAAACCAATGAAAGGAAAAGGAATCCTTTTAGGTGGTGTACCAGGTGTTCCTCCAGCAAACGTAGTAGTTTTGGGTGGTGGAATCGTAGGAACACAAGCCGCTAGAATGGCCGCTGGATTCGGAGCTAGAGTAACCATTATGGATGTAAGCTTACCACGTTTGAGATATTTGTCTGATGTAATGCCAGCCAACGTAGTAACTCAAATGTCAAATCATTACAACATTTGCGAAGCGATCAAAACTGCCGATTTAGTAATTGGTGGAGTGTTGATTCCTGGAGCCAAAGCGCCTCACTTGATCACTCGCGATATGCTAAAATTAATGAGTCCTGGAACCGTTGTTGTTGACGTAGCTGTAGACCAAGGAGGTTGTATCGAAACTTGTAAACCAACCACTCACGAAGACCCAACGTTCATCATCGATGATATTGTTCACTATTGTGTGGCCAATATGCCAGGTGCGGTGCCTTACACTTCAACTTTGGCGTTGACCAATGCGACTTTGCCTTACGCGATTCAATTGGCCAACAAAGGATGGAGAAAAGCCTGCGAAGAAAACCAAGAATTAAAATTAGGATTGAACGTAGCCAACGGAAAAGTAGTATACCGTGGCGTTGCCGAAGCTTGGGATTTACCATTCCACGAAGTAGAAAGCGTTCTAGCAGAAGAAGCTGTTTGCTAATTCCTTACAGTTAATACCTATAACGTATTTAAAATAGTCCATTTTGTCAGTTCGAGCGCAGTCGAGAACCCTCATTACATCTCGACTGCGCTCGATATGACAACAATACAATTGGACTATATAGAAATAGTGTTTATTATAACACACAAAATCCGTCCAGTTGCAAAACCAGACGGATTTTTTTATGCTTATTTGGGAGCGGAAAGAATAGGCACTTTTGTGAGCATCGTCCTGCTCTTCGCTATATCTTTGCTTTTTAACCCAAAAAGCAAAGGATGCCGCTGCGATCAGGGCTAAAAGCTGAGAAATGGCTTTCTTGGAGAGAATTACAAAAATTAGCTTTTATTGTCTAGATACTTTACTACTTTCTTATAAAGTTTTACAACAAAATATACAATTGTAATTAACAAAACTAAAACAAACAATTGCCATAAAAACAAACCTATACTAAAATCATTTACAATTTTTTCCATTTTTTAATTTAATATAAGAACAGATAAGACTGCTCATTTTTAATATTGTTCTTTGTTCGACGATAATAAAAAAATCTTTATTCATTTTTCCTTGATCTCCTGAACTAGTCCATTACTACTCCTTCAACACCTTACGCTGCGTAACATAATACACTGGAATACCCGTAAGCATAATTAGTACGCCCCAACCACAAGTAGAAAATTTCGTAAACAATAACGAAATACAAATTGCCGAAGCAATTACGATATACAAACCTGGCAAAAACGGATAGCCAAACGCTTTGTAAGGACGCTCGGCATCGGGCATTTTTTTACGTAGAATAAAAATACCGTAGATAGTCAAAATGTAAAAAATCAATACAATGATGATTACAAAATCCAATAAATCACCGTATTTGCCCGTCAAACACAAAGCCGAAGCCCAAAAACACTGTGCCCAAAGCGCCCATCCTGGTACACTCTTCTCATTCAGTTGTGCGGCTTGCTTGAAGAACAAACCATCTTTGGCCATTGTATAATACACTCGGGAGCCCGCCATAATCAATCCGTTGTTGCACGCAAAAGTCGAGATCATAATCATCACCGCAATAATCACGGTGCCATACTCGCCAAACGTATATTGAGAAGCAACCACCGCTACCCTATCGGATTTGGCTGTAGCAATTTCCTCCATCGGAATAACCGCCAAATACATCAAATTGGTCAATACATAAATAATCGTCACAATGAAAGTCCCTAGAAACAAACTCAAGCCCACATTACGCTTTGGGTTTTTAATTTCGGCGGCAATAAATGTCACCCCAACCCAAGCATCACTCGAAAATAATGACCCTACCATAGCCGCTGAAATTCCAGCTAATAATGCCGTTCCAGCAATTGGTGTCCATTGTTTTGTATCTAAATTATAGGATTTGGTTTCCCATACGTCGCTCCAGTTCATATCCCAAACTTCGGCTTTTGCTGCGAGGAGGAGTCCAAAAACAATCAATCCAAAAAGAGACAAAATTTTGATAATCGTAAGCACCGTTTGCAGTGTTTTGCTGTCTTTTACGCCACGACTGTTGAGATAGGTCAAGAAAACAATGGTAATGATAGACACAATTTGAGCCGCATTGAGTTGAAAAGCACCCAAATCGAGCAAAATATTTTCATCACTCAAGGATGGAATCAAATAGGCGGCAAATTTAGAAAAACCTACACCCACCGCAGCAATAGTTCCGGTTTGGATGACTGCAAAAAAACTCCATCCGTATAGAAACGCAATTAATTTGTTGTAGGCTTCTTTTAGATACACATATTGTCCGCCTGCATTGGGCATCATCGCGCTCAATTCGCCATAACTCACCGCAGCGATCATAGTTATTAGACCAGAGATTAACCAAATTAAAGTAAGCCAAGCTGCAGAACCTACTTGTCGCGCAATATCGGCACTTACAATAAATATTCCTGAGCCAATCATAGAACCTACTACGAGCATGGTACCGTCTAAAAGTCCGAGTTCACGTTTAAAATCTTCGGGTTTGTTTTCTTGCATGGGTGGTGTTTATTTGGTTTTAGTTGGTTAAAGATATACTTTTTTGTGAAAAATTGAATGTCTTGAAAAAAGAATCATAACAAAGGGCTAAAAAAGTAGACCCTCAATTGACAAATTCTTTTTAGCTCTTTTGCTGGCTAAAAAAATGTAATTAGACTATTAAAAGAAATATGACTATCCGTATCTTATACCAAGAGGCTGAATATTGTGAATAACTTTGGGCTTTGCGTGAAATTTGGCTCGCAAAGGCGCAAAGAATTGAAGCAGTAAGTTTGTAACTAACTTTCAAAAAATATTTTATTGTAAATAAAAAATCTGTTTAAATCTGTGTATTCTGCGTTCCTTTTCATTATTAACCTGAGTTCGATTATTCAAGAACTTGTAATGAAATGGATATCCTGCAAGGTTTTTTTAACCTTGTAGGTATGAATTTAATTTATGAGATACCTACAAGGTCCAGAAAAAGACCTTGCAGGAACATCAAATAGTCTAGTTTATTTTAAAAAAAGCTTTGTGATTATTAATCGATCTCAGGTTATTAGTACAAGTAACGGATAGTCATAAAAAGAAAAAGAAAAAAAAGATTTTAGTATTTTTGAGAATGTTTACAAAAGGGTACTTTGTTTCCTTTTAGCCCCGGGAGGAGCGGCATCCTTTGTCTTTTTTTCTTTAAAAAGGCAAAGATATAGCGGATCACGGGACTTTGTTGGCCAAAAAGCCGATTGTTACTGCTCTTAACCTTCTTTAAAATTAAACTGATTTGATATGGAAACAATAGCCTCTTATTTCGCGAAATTTCCCGAAGCCAGCCAGAGTAGAATGCAGCAAATTAGAACGCTCATTTTGGAAAAAGCGCCCGAGGCTCAAGAAAGTATTAGCTACGGAATGCCCGCCTACAAAACAAATGGGAAGCCGTTGATTTACTATGCGGCTTTCAAAAATCACATTGGTTTGTATGCTACACCTTCTGGTCATACGTATTTTGCGGCTGCACTTTCGTCCTACAAACAAGGTAAAGGCTCTGTGCAATTCCCGAATGAACAGCCGCTTCCGCTTGAATTAATCGCTGAAATTATAGCGTTTAGGGTAGAAGAAAACGCCTCTAAAATGCAATAAAAAACCTCACTTCGCTATGGCAGCAGCAAAATGAGGTTTGACACAAACAATCTACAAGTAACAAATAAACTATTAAAACAAATACTTTTATTTTTTTAAGCAATCGCGCAAGGCGAAATCGAGGTTTTTGAACTGAAATCGGAAGCCTAAGTTGAGTAATTTATTATTGGAAATTCGGCGTCCAGAAAGTACTAAAACAGCCATTTCGCCCAAAGCCAAATGCAATACAAAGGCTGGAACCTTGGGCAACCAAACCGAATAACCATAAATATAAGCTAGGGTTTTTGAAAAAAAAGTATTGGTAGTACTATCTTCAATTGCGGCATTGTAGGTACCAACCATTTCTTCATTTTCCAATGCTTCAAGATAAATAGCACACAAATCATGTATGTGAATCCAAGGCATGTATTGTTTACCTGAACCTAATGCCGAACCAAATCCATATCGGAAAACAGGAACCATTTTTTGCAGAAAACCTTCATTTTTACCGAGTACTAATCCCGTTCTTATTTTCACCGTTCGGATGCCAAGTGCTGCTATCGCATCAGCGGCTTTTTCCCACTCTTGACAAACTTTTCCCAAAAAATCATGAGCGGCTGGTGAGGCTTCGGTACAGATTCCTTCTCCATTCAGAGCGCCATACACTCCAACACCAGAGGCCGAAATAAAGGCTTTGACTTTTTTATTGTTGGATTGTAAAACTGAGGCAAGCAGACCCGCAGATTGTACTCTACTGTCTAAAATTGCTTTTTTGCGTGCTACGGTCCAACGCTTGTCACCAATAGATTCTCCAGCCAAATGAATGATATAATCGGTATCCAAAACAGCTTTTTCTTCGATGCTACCAGTAGACACATCCCAAGTATAATAAGAAATTCCTTCTGTATTTTTCCTTGGTGTTCGCGTCAAAACATTTATGACATATCCCTTGTTGAGTAACATTTGAGTTAAATATTCCCCAACAAAACCAGTACCTCCAGTCAACAATACTCTCTTTTTCATCTTAGTGTTTTTTGTGTTATCAAAATAACTTATACAAACATAGGTTAAATTTTTGTTTAACATTATTAATAATAAGTTAAACAATAGTATCTTTATGCTTTAATTTAAAAGAAACAACAATGGCAACTAAAAAAACAGCAATATCCAAAGACAACATCGTAACCTATTATATGGATTATGTGGTTGAACATAATGAAAAACCAAAATCAATTTTCCAATTTGCTAAGAACAAAGGATTTAGCGAAGCCGAATTTTATCCCTTCTTTGGAACACTTGAAGCTATCGAGAAAGAAATCTTTATTCAATTCTTTGATAAAACCATTGAATTGCTAGAAAAAAACCCAGCATACTCAAGTTATGAAATGCGATCCAAACTGTTGAGCTTCTATTTTACGTTCTTTGAATTGCTTACTGCGAATCGAAGTTATGTTTTATATGCATTGCAACAGCATAAAAATCAGTTAAAAAACGTACTACTTTTGGCTGATGTTCGTATAAAATTCAAAAATTATATAGGAGAAATCACCACCGATGATTTCCGCATTCAAATAGAGCGTTTTCAGGAATACCAAGAAAAAGCGACCAAGGAATCACTTTGGATTCAGTTTTTACTCACCTTGAAATTTTGGATGGATGACAGTTCCGCTGGATTTGAAAAGACAGACATCTACATAGAAAAATCGGTGAAAGCTGCCTTCGAGTTAATGAACATCACTCCTATCGAAAGTTTAATCGATTTTGGCAAATTTATTTTCAAAGAAAAAATACAAAAACAAAACTAATGAAAACCATAGACTATATCCCTACTTCAAAGATTGAACGAGCGACCAAATTGGTGCAAACAGGTGCAAAAGTAGGCGTGAATTACCTAAAATATTATGGCGAAAAAATTGTCAATTCAGACTTGACAAGAGATAAACTAAACGAAGACAATGCCGAAGATATTTATGATGGGCTAAAAAGCTTAAAAGGAAGTGCGCTAAAAGTAGCACAGATGCTAAGTATGGATAAAAATTTTCTGCCACAAGCTTATGTAGAAAAATTTTCATTATCGCAGTTTTCTGTTCCGCCTCTTTCGGCTCCTTTGGTACTCAAAACCTTCAAATCGAATTTTGGCAAAACACCTTATGAAATTTTTGATGAATTCAATGCCGAATCGGTAAACGCTGCGAGCATTGGTCAAGTGCATTTGGCCAAGAAAGACGGTAAAAAATTGGCAGTAAAGATTCAATATCCTGGAGTAGCCAATAGTATTTCGTCAGATTTGGCGTTGGTAAAACCAATGGCGATTCGAATGTTTAATCTTCAAGGTAAAGATTCTGATAAATACTTTAAAGAAGTAGAAGACAAGTTGATTGAAGAAACCAATTATACTCTTGAACTAAAACAAAGCCAAGAAGTAGTAACGGCTTGCCAAAAAATTGAGAACTTGGTCTTTCCTGCTTACTATCCAGAATTTTCATCCGAAAAAATCCTCACGATGGATTGGATGACAGGAAAACATTTATCTGAATTCACTGCCGAAAATACCAATCAAGAAACCGCCAACAAAGTAGGACAAGCGTTGTGGGATTTTTATATGTACCAAATTCACGTTTTGCGAAAAGTACACGCCGATCCGCACCCAGGAAACTTTTTGGTAGATAACAACCAGCAATTGGTCGCATTGGATTTTGGCTGTATGAAAAGCATTCCGAATGACTTTTATGTGCCTTACTTTCAATTAATCAACAAAGAAATCATAGACGACAAACAACTTTTTAATACCAAATTGTTTGAACTCGAAATTTTAAGAAAAGAAGATACTCCAGAGGAAATTGCGTATTTCACCAGTATGTTTTATGATTTGCTATCGCTCTTCACTTTGCCGTTTCAAAACACACGTTTTGATTTTTCAGATGAAGGCTTCTTTAACAATATTGCGCAATTGGGCGAGCGATTTGCCAAAGACACCAACCTACGTAAGATGAATGGTAATCGAGGTTCCAAGCATTTTATTTATATGAACAGAACCTTCTTTGGTTTGTATAATTTGATGTTTGATCTAAAGGCTTCCATTGCTGTAAATCAATACCAAAATTATTTATAAAATTGAAAAAAACGCACTTACCATCCAAAATATGCGTGGTCTGTAATCGCCCTTTTGATTGGAGAAAAAAATGGGAAAAAGTTTGGGACGAAGTAAAATATTGTAGCGAAAAATGCAGAAGAAACAAAAAGGAATCGTTTGGTTCAGAAATGACCTAAGAATCGCGGATCATCCAGCGCTACAAAAGGCTATTGCCGAAAACGAAAGCGTAGTTGGAGTGTATTGTTTTGACCCAAAACAGTATGCAACCACAGCATTTGGGTTTAAAAAAACAGCACATTTTCGAGCACAATTTACCATAGAATCGGTTCAGGAATTAAGAGCAAATTTGGCTACCCTTGGCATTACGCTTTTGGTGTATCAAGACGCTGCGGCAGCTGTAATTCCAAGTTTAATTGGACCTTCTAACCAAACTACGATTTACTTTCAAAACGAATGGACGAGCGAGGAAAAAGAAGAAATCGATAGTGTGAAAAAAAATTGCAGCCCAACTGTAGAATTTGTCGCTACCTATCATCAATTTCTGTTTCCGCCTGAAGTCATTCCATTTTCGATAGCTGAAATACCCGCTGTTTTCACACAATTCAGAAATGCTTGTGAAAAAAAAGCAGTCGTTCCGAAAATTGGCAAGCTAACCGCAATACCTGAATCGAATACGATTGACACACAAACCACAATTCCTACGTTAGAAGATTTAGGTTTTAAATCATTTCAAGAAGACAGAAGAACCGCTTTTCCTTTTCGTGGTGGCGAAAATCAGGCCTTGGCAAGACTGCAAGAATACCTTTGGAACACCCGAAAAATAAGTCAGTACAAACAAACCCGCAACGGATTGATTGGAACAGATTACAGCTCAAAATTTTCGCCTTGGTTGGCCAATGGATGTCTTTCGCCTAAAACCATTTATTGGGAAATCAAGCGTTATGAAAAAGAAATAGAGGCCAACGAATCTACGTATTGGTTGATTTTTGAATTGATCTGGAGGGATTACTTCAAATACATTTCGCTACAAAATGGCAATGCAATTTTTAAAATTGGAGGCATTCAAAACCGAGAGTATGAATGGTCTCAAGACAAAAAAGCCATCCAACAATGGATTAACGGTACTACGGCAGAACCATTTGTGAATGCAAATATGCTGGAACTGCAACAAACGGGATGGATGAGCAACCGCGGACGACAAAACGTAGCATCTTACTTTGCCAAAACTTTACTCTTAGATTGGAGAATTGGTGCGGCCTATTTTGAATCGATGCTATTTGATTATGATGTGCACAGCAATTATGGCAATTGGATGTATGTTTCAGGCGTAGGTAACGACCCTCGTGATAGAAAATTCAATATCGCTTTGCAAGCGCAAAACTATGACAAACTGTCCAAATTCCAGCAACGCTGGCTACAACAACAACTTTTTTAAAACATGAATTCGAATAAAAAACATATCAATATCGTTTGGTTCAAAAGAGATCTTCGTTTACAGGACAACGAGGCAATCCATAATGCAATTCAATCTGGTCAACCCACACTTTTACTATATGTTTTTGAAAAATCATTGCAAAAAGACACACATTATAGCGACAGACATTGGAATTTTATCAAACAATCTATCGTTGCTCTCAACACGCAACTACACCCTTACAATACAAAAGTTTTAGCGATAAATGGTGAAGTCATTAGTACTATCAATAGTATCCTTGAACTATATAGTATCAAAAACGTCTATTCACATCAAGAGACTGGAATAAGAATTACCTACGAAAGAGACAAAGCTTTTAAAAGATTTTGCAAAAACAACCAAATCAATTGGATAGAAAATAGCAACAATGGCATTTTTAGAGGATTAAAAAACCGAAGCAATTGGGTGGTACAATGGGAAAAATACATGAATGAACCTCAGTTGGAATTTCTGCCAAAAGACGATAGTTTTTTGAATTTACATCAAATCGAAGTAATAGAAGTTCTACTTGAGAAAACCAATTTGGACACCCAACCAGATAACATCTTTCAAAAAGGTGGGACAGAAATGGGGCAGAAATATTTAGATTCTTTCTTCAAAGACCGCTATTTCAATTACAGCAATCATATTTCAAAACCTTTACTAGCGAGAAAAAGTTGCAGCAGGATCTCACCATATATTGCTTGGGGAAATTTATCTACCCGAGAAGTATTGCAACGAGCCGCTACTTTTCGGTTGATTTGCACCCATAAAAAACAAATTGATTCCTTTGTGTCACGACTTACTTGGCAAGCCCATTTCATCCAAAAATTTGAAATGGAAGAAATTATGGAGTTTGAAAGCATCAACAAAGGTTATCATGACCTAAAAAAGAAAATCAATTCCAATTATGTCGAGGCTTGGAAAAAAGGACAAACCGGTGTGCCTCTCGTTGATGCAGCGATGAGATGTTTGAACGAAACGGGCTACCTCAACTTTAGAATGCGAGCCTTATTGGTATCATTTTTTACCCATAACCTATGGCAACCTTGGCAAGAAGCCACGCAACATTTATCGCAAATGTTTTTGG
This sequence comes from uncultured Flavobacterium sp., assembly GCA_963509895.1. GTDB lineage: Bacteria > Bacteroidota > Bacteroidia > Flavobacteriales > Flavobacteriaceae > Flavobacterium. The sequence continues at coordinate 57,794 of CAUPCW010000005.1, read as the reverse complement.
ATTTTGAACCAGGCATTCACTACCCACAATTGCAAATGCAAGCCGGCGAAACGGGTGTCAATTTATTACGCATCTACAATCCAATAAAGAATAGTTTGGAGCACGATACACAAGGAGAATTTATCAAACAATGGGTTCCTGAGTTACGAAATTTGCCATTGTCTTTCGTTCATCAGCCAAGTAAGATGACTTTTTTGGATCAAAAGTTCAACAACTTTGAATTAGGAAAAGACTATCCTAAACCCATTGTCAATATTGATCGAACAAGAAAATTTGCATCGGACTTTTTATGGAAAATGAAGAAAAATCCATTGGTAAAAGAAGAAAGTAACCGGATTTTGAAATTACATACCCTAGCCGATATTGGCGATAGCGACTAAAAAAACTATTCATAAAATAAGCAACTTTTAATACTAAACATGTAAGTCAACTAAGTTTTTAAAAAAGTCTATTCATCCAATTAGTTTAAAGTAAAAATAAGATACAAGTAGTTTCAACTACTTATTTGAACTATAAATTTCACTTTAGTCATTCAGACTAAAACTAATTTGACTGATATTTTTTAAATTTTTTTTTTGACAAAAAGTGATTCAGATATAACCAAAAACAATTTTACATAAAGCCTTAGCTATGCCCAACAAAATAGCCCTTACCGAATTAGAAATCGACAGAATTATAGAAATGGCTTGGGAAGACCGAACCACTTTCGAAGCCATTCAATTGCAATTTGGATTAAAAGAACAGGAAGTCATCGACTTAATGCGTGCCGAAATGAAGCCTTCGAGTTTTAGACTTTGGCGTGCCCGAGTGCAAGGTCGAAAAACCAAGCACGAAAAACTTCGAAATTTTACCGAAGGAAGATTCAAATGTACTTTACAGCGTCAAATCACTCATAACAAAATATCAAAACGATAAACAAAACTCAACACATTATGAAAAACATCGTAATTATTGGCGGTAGCAAAGGAATTGGTAGCGCGATATTAATGCAACAATTACAATCCAATCATGTATTCAACATCAGTAGAACAGCACCAGATTTGTCACACCCTAATTTAATACATTATCCCATTGATATTTTACAAGATACACTTCCAGACATAGAGAATGTGGATACTTTGATTTATTGTCCGGGTTCGATTACCTTAAAACCTATTGGAAACCTGAGCATTTCTGATTTTAAAAATGATTTTGAAATCAATGTCATAGGCGCTGTAAAAGCCATTCAAAAATATTTACCTGCCTTACGAAAAGGGCAGAACCCCTCGATTCTTTTGTTTAGTACCGTTGCTGCAAAATTAGGAATGCCCTTTCACGCAAGTATTGCTACTGCAAAAGCTGGAGTAGAAGGTTTAGTAAAATCCTTGGGAGCAGAATTCGCTTCGGTCATACGAATTAACGCCATCGCACCTACTATTACCGATACATCATTGGCAGCGGGAATTTTAAGAAATGATCGAATGAAAGAAAATATGATAGAACGCCATCCGATGAAAGGCTTTTTGAAACCTGATGAAGTGGCTCACATGGCAAACTTCTTGATATCGGAAGAAGCCAAATCCATTTCGGGACAAGTTTTTGCCATGGATTATGGTATGGTAAGTTTTAAAATCTAAAAGCATCCCTTAAAAAGTCAAACAAGCATTTAAACATTATTTATTGATAAAAAACAACGATTTTATTTACTTATAAATCAATATTTTAACTATATTTAAAAGAAAATAAAAAAACTTAACATGAATATTCTTTTAACAGGAGCCACAGGATATATTGGAAAGCGACTATTGCCTTTGCTAGTGGCTCAAGGGCATCACGTGATTTGCTGTGTAAGAGATAAAGATCGTTTTTATTTACCCGAAAATTTAATTGATGAAGTACAAGTTATAGAAGTCGATTTTTTGAATCAAGAAAGTTTAAGTGCCATTCCAAACGAAGTTGATGTCGCATATTATTTGATTCATTCCATGTCGGGTTCGGCCAAGAATTATGATGAATTAGAGTATGCCTCCGCTTTGAATTTTGTAGACCGAATGAACCTCACTCGAGTGAAACAAGTCATTTATTTGAGTGGAATTGTCAATGATACCATTTTATCTAAGCATTTGGCCTCTCGCAAAGCCGTTGAAGATGTCCTGAAAACAGGTCTTTTTGCCATAACCACTTTAAGAGCGGGCATCATTGTAGGCTCTGGTAGTGCTTCTTTTGAAATCATCCGCGATTTGGTCAACAAACTTCCAGTCATGATTACTCCAAAATGGCTCAATACCAAATGCCAACCGATAGCCATTTCAGATGTCTTGGCTTTTTTGATAGGAAGTTTACATAATGAATCAACCTTTGATCAAAATTTTGACATTGGTGGCCCAGACATTCTAACCTACAAAGAAATGCTCTTGAAATTTGCACAAGCTGCAGGATTGAAACGTTACATCTACACCGTTCCGGTAATGACGCCCAAATTGTCCTCCTACTGGTTGTATTTTGTGACCTCAACTTCTTATAAGCTTGCTTCAGCCTTAGTGAGTAGTATGAAAGTCGAAGTCATTTGCCAAGATAACCGCATCAATGCGTTGCTCAAATTACAACCTATGAGCTATAACGAAGCCGTTTCGAGAGCATTGATTAAAATAGACAAAGACGATATTGCTTCAAGTTGGAAAGATGCTATGATTAGCGGACAATTCATAGGCAATGTGGCCGATTATTTGAAAGTCCCTAAGAAAAACTGTTTTATTGACCGCCGTAAAAAAGAAATCATCAACCGTAATTATACCACTGAACGCATTTGGTCCATTGGCGGCGAAACAGGTTGGTACTATGGCGACTGGCTGTGGGAAATCAGGGGATTTATCGACAAATTGGTCGGAGGCGTTGGTTTGCGCAGAGGACGTACGAACCAACACGATATCCATTCAGGCGACGTTTTGGATTTTTGGAGGGTATTGTATGCCAACAAAAAAGAAGGCAAACTTATTTTGTATGCCGAAATGAAACTCCCCGGTGAAGCTTGGCTAGAATTTAAAATCATACACAATACACTATACCAAGCCGCTACCTTCAAACCTCATGGTTTTTGGGGCAAATTGTATTGGTACTCCGTGTTGCCTTTTCATGGCTTTATCTTTGAAGGCATGATTAATAAATTGATCAAAAAATAGATTTAGTTCTTAAGACTACTTCTTAGCATAAATTCCAATCCCGAAGTTTCGAGATAAATCCCAAGTTTTAAATTCCAAATTCCAAGGTTTGTGTGACAACTTGGTGTTTGGAATTTGTTACTCTTTTGGATGTTAGCTCCTATAAAATAGCGTCCTCAAAAAAATTTAGCTTTATTTATAAGTTAGTAAAAATAAAAAAATTGAAACTTAAGTATGAACTTTAGATTGAAGACTTAGTGAAATTATCCATTTTATTTGTAGTTTCGTTTAGCAAAAAATAATCAGCTACAAAACACCAAACTCTAACAAGTATTGGAACAAAATCTAGCTTTTAATTAAAACAGGCAATTAGGATTACTTAGATTGAAAAAAAACATAAAATATCTTATTTCACTCATTCTAGTTTTTGGACTAGTTGTTAATGATTGCACCTTACATTCTCAAACAAATTCAGCAGCTTATTATCAATTCTCGAACGTAATTCTCAAAACAGAATTAAACACGAAAGGTTCTGAGTTATACTTCTTCAAGCATGTAAATTCATCTAAGATTACCTCCTTTCCAATTCTATTTTTATGCCTAGACGTTAAAGATTTTTTTGATCTTCAAGTCAAGGTTCTTTTAAAAATTCAAAGACTACTTTATCAAGAAATAAGTACTCTGATGTCCCAAAGCATCTTTATAAATGAATTGATTCCTTCAAAAAACGAGTACAAAAGTTTATACATAGCCTAAAATTAATTTTTCAGCATTTATGCAACTCGATGCATAAATGCTTAAAAAATGTATAATCTTTTATCTTTTACTAAATGTATAAACACGATAACAAAACACGTTTAGAAAAATCTAAACGACCTCTTCTTTGGATAAAAAGAAAAATTATTCTAATTATTACAGCATTTATGGTAGGAATGTCAAACGGACTAAACGAGGGAGATACCATGCTCAATGGAAATCAAAATCATACCGAACAACAACATAAAAAAGATTGATTTGAAATTAACAAATCTCCATCCCGAAGTTTCGAGATAAATCCCAAGATTTAAATTCCAAATTCCAAGGTTTGTGTGACCACTTGGAGTTTGGAATTTGCTTTTTTGGAAATTTACAGATCCTAAATTGAGTTTATCAGATCGTAGCCCCTCCGAGTTTGGTAAAGAAAGAAGTAATGTAGCTACAATCGCAATCCAATTGGATACTCAAATAGTTGGAAAAGTTTTTTTTTGAGTGCGTAATTTTGATTTTGTACCAAATCAATAATCAAGTTTTCCATTTTTACAACACTTTGCTTTTAATTGACTCCAGCTTTAGCTGGAGTTATGAAGATTGATTGCATTGACTTTAGTCTAATAAAAGTAGCTAATTTTGGCTAAAGCCTTTTAATATCCAAATTTCATCCCTCCAGCTAAAGCTGGAGGCAATTAATATCCAAAAAAACACCTGAATAAATCCCTACAACTAAAGTTGGAGGCAATTAATGTCCAAAAAAGCACTTAAATAGTTGCTAATCAATTTTGTTGTATTCAGAATATGTTCCGATGAATCGTATAAAATTCATTGCTTTTCAAAATTGAATTTAGTGATAAGTCTATGTTTGCTTTAATGCTAAAAACTATTTCAAAATTCCTGCTTTGTACGTAGCGATTGCGCGGTCTCTTGCCATAGCGTGTTCCACCATAGGTGCGCCGTAGCCTAAATCAAATTCAGGAATCCATTTTCGGATGTAGAGTCCTTTGGCATCAAATTTTTGCAATTGAATTTCGGGATTGAACACTCGAAAATAAGGAGCTGCATCGCAACCTGTACCTGCTGCCCACTGCCAATTACCCACATTGGCAGACAAGTCATAATCTAAGAGCTTTTGAGCAAAATAGGCTTCGCCCCATTGCCAAGGCAATAACAAATGTTTACACAAGAAACTAGCCACCACCATACGCACTCTATTGTGCATATAACCCGTAGCATTGAGCTCGCGCATACCAGCGTCAACCATTGGGTAACCTGTATTTCCTGAACACCACCGTTGAAAATCTGCTTCGTCGTGGCGCCATTGTATGCCGTCGTAAGCCGATTTAAAATTGTGTTGGACTACTTTGGGGAAATGATACAAGATTTGCATAAAAAATTCTCTCCAAATGAGTTCACTCAAAAAGACTTCGTTTTTACGCGCTGCCCAATTCACTAATTTTCGAACACTAACAGTACCAAATCGCAAATGTGGAGACAAATAAGAGGTCGTATCTAATGCTGGGAAATCACGCGTTTCGTGATAGTTGGCTATTTTAGTTAAATTATGGGGTTTGACTTTGATGGCACTGGTTTCAAAACCAATAGCAGACAAAGAAGGAAATACGAAGGAACTAGACAACCAATTTTCAGAAAAAACGCTCGTATCGTGCTCCGCAACGGGTGCCATGGTTAGGTATTTCTCCAGCCATTTATTTTTATAGGGTGTATAAACGGTGTAGGGCAAACCGTCGGCTTTGGTAATTTCGGCTGCTTCAAAAATGACTTGGTCTTTGAACGCCTGAACTTTTACGCCATTTTGAACTAACAATTCGGTAATCTGTTGGTCTCTTTTTATAGCATAGGGCTCATAATCTTTATTAAAAAAAACCTCTTTGACCTCGAATTCGGTTATTAATTGTTGCCAAACTTCTTGAGTTTTTCCTTTTTTTACCAAAAGAGAACATCCAAATTCGGTTAGTTTTTCGTTGATTTTAGCTAGTGATTCATGGATAAAAGTAACTCTAGCATCGTCTTTGGGTAAGTGCTCCAAAATGGCCTCATCAAAAATAAAAAGGGGAATTACGGGATACGGACTTTGCAACGCCTCATATATCCCCACATTATCTTCTAAGCGCAGATCGCGACGAAACCAAAAAAAAGTGATAGGCTGCGCAGTCATTATTTGGTATTAAAAAGTTCATCTACAACTTTTTCTCGATACGAGAATATTTCTTTTAACTTGCTTTTGACTACAAGTGTGTTCATAATGCGACCCAAAAAACCTAAGGGAAGGGCGTAATGAACTACATCCGTCATTTTTACTCCGTTTTCGGTAGCTTCAAAGAAATGTTTGTGATGCCATAATGTGTAAGGTCCAAATCGCTGCTCGTCTATAAAATAACTTTTGTCTTTTACGGCTGTGATGATGGTCATCCAACCGAGTTTTATTCCTGCCAAAGGCGATACTTTGTATTGTATCACTTGACCCGGATAGGCGGTCCTTCCGTCAAAATCTACGATTTGAAATCCCATATCAGAGGGTGTGATTTTTTGAAGATTTTGTGGACTTGAGAAAAATTGCCAACATTCGTCAAGTGTTGCGTTTACGTATTGAACGGTTTCTAATTTATATACTTTCATAATGTGTGCGATAGATGATGTTGATTTCCCTGCGTGAGGGGTAGTAATGGAGCTCTTGTTGTAGTGGCGATAAAAGCCACTACAACAAAGCGGGAATGGATGACCCGACCCCCGATTGGAGAATCGTGTCGTTAGTATATTCGTGTTTCGGGGGGCACGCCCAAAACTACATTTTATAATATTTGAACGGAACGAATAGCATTCCGAAACATTCTCCATGTTCTTTACCCAAATGTTTGTGGTGTACTTTGTGTGCTTTTCTAAGTCCGATTAAATACTTGCTGTTGGTGTTTTTGAACCACTTGAAACGTTGATGAATCAAAACATCGTGGATTAAGAAGTAGCAAATGCCGTAAAAAAGAATCCCCAAACCGATGAAGAACTTGTAATTGAGTCCACCTTCTACGCCATAATAAAAGAGGACGATACTAGGAATGGCAAAGATGACAAAGAAAATATCGTTACGTTCGAACACATTGGCATATTTGGGTTGATGATGATCGGCATGAAAATACCACATCCAACCATGCATCACAAATTTGTGGGTGCACCAAGTGACACATTCCATGAAAAGAAAAACTCCTAAAAAAATGAAAAAATTAAGCATACTACTTATTTGTTTTTTTGAATTAATTACCCATTTGCTTATACCAGTCTCAGCTTATAGGTTACAAATGACTGGGCTAATAATCCAGCTTTTGAATAGTTTGACACTCGAATTCTTGCCGTTCCAATTTTATGGCAAGGGGTGTTTTCGAGTTTTCGAAGTAATTTTTTGTAATACACATAGGCTGTAAACACACCAAACTTGGCTTCGATCGGTAATTTTTTGATGCCTTCGTGAGCTACTCTAAAATCTTCTTGAATCTCAGCAATAATCGTTTTTTTAGCTTCCTCGTCAAAGGATTTTAAATCTACGCCTGGAAAGTAATTACGGTTTAGAACTAAGTTATCGTCTCTTAAATCTCTCAAGAAATTTACTTTCTGGAAAGCCGAACCTAAACGCATGGCTTCGTCCTTTAGTAATTCATATTTTTCTTGGTCACCTTTAACAAAAACCTTCAAACACATCAAACCTACCACATCGGCAGAGCCATAAATGTATTCTTCATATTCCGATTGCGTATGATATGTAGATTTTACCAAATCGAGTTTCATACTTTTAAGAAACGCTTGAATCAAATCGTCTGAAATATTGTTTCGTTTCACGGTGATTTGAAAGGCATTCAAAATAGGATTCAAACTGATTCCTGATTCATAAGCCTTGTAATACTCGGTTTCAAAATCATTGATTAATTTTTCTTTATCGAAACCATGAAACGAATCGACGATTTCATCGGCAAAACGAACGAATCCATAAATACTGTAAATATCCTCTCTGATACTTGGACCAAGCATATAAACAGCTGTAGAAAAGGAAGTGCTGTAATTTTTGGTTACTAATTTACTACACTTAAAAGACACCTCATCAAATAATTGCTTCATAATTTACGCTACTGAAAATTGTTTATTTATTAATTCTGACACTAGTTTACCTGAAATCAAAGCAGGAGGTACTCCTGGACCTGGCACGGTTAATTGTCCCGTAAAATATAAGTTTTTTACTTTTTTACTTTTCAATTTTGGTCTCAAAAAAGCGGTTTGCAATAAAGTATTGGCCATTCCATAGGCATTTCCTTTATATGAGTTATACTCTGATACAAAATCATTTTTGCAAAATGATTGTTTAAATATAATGCTATTTTTTACAGATTGTTGTGTAAGCTGCTCAAAACGAGTAACTATTTTATCAAAATACTGTTCTCTTAATTCCTCAGAGTCGTTAATTCCGGGTGCCAAGGGTACTAAAAAGAAGGCCGATTCCATTCCAGCAGGAGCCGATGTTGGATCCGTCAATGAAGGAAAATTGGCATAAAACAAAGGCTCTTTTGGCCATTGTGGCTCATCATAAATATCTTTGGCATGCTGGTAAAAATCAACATCAAAAAATAAAGCGTGATGAGAAATATTTTCTATTTTTTTATCGAAACCAACATAAAATAACAAAGAAGAAGGCGCAAAAACGCGACTTTCCCAATATGCTTCTGAGTAGGCTCTATGCTCTTTATCCAATAAAGTTTCTGTATGATGATAATCGGCACCACTTAACACTAAATCTGAAGTTATGGTTTGACCGTTGATGACTATGGCTTTTGCTGTTTTATCTTCCACTACTATTTTTTCGATAGCTGCATTCGTTACAAACTTCACCCCTAACTCTCTTGCTAAACTTTCGATAGCACGCACCACATCGAACATTCCTGTTTTGGGATGCCAAGTTCCTAAACCAAAATCGGCATAATTCATAAAACTGTAAAACGAAGGCGTATCAGAAGGCTTAGCTCCAAGAAACAATACCGGAAATTCTAGAATCTGTATTAATCTTGGATTGGTAAATTTTTTGCGAACATCACGACTGATGTTACTGAAAAATTGTCCCACTTTTTGAGCTGTCTCAGTAGTAACTAACTCCAAAGGCGACACTCCTGGTCGGTACACCAAATCCTTGATAGCAATATCATAATTGCTTTGTGCCTCTGCCATAAAAGCTCTCAAAACTTGACCGCTTCCTTTTTCTATCGCTTCGAAGGTTTGGGCTATTTCATCTAAATTATCGGCTATGGCTATAAAATCATCAATTCCAAAATACACTCGATAAGCTGGAGATAGTTTGATTAGCTCATAATAATCTGTCGTTTTTTTATTAAAATCGGCAAAAAAACGTTCAAAAATATCGGGCATCCAATACCAGCTGGGTCCCATATCAAAAGTAAAACCAGCGGCTTTAAACTGCCTTGCTCTTCCGCCAATTGTTGCATTTTTCTCAAAAATAGTAACATCATGGCCACTTTGTGCCAAATAACAAGAGGCGGATAAAGCAGAAAAACCGGAGCCTATAATTGTGATTTTTTTCATTATAAAAATGGGGCGTTTTTGTGTATTTAGATTGCGTCTACTAATTCTGTTATCGATTCAAAAATATGCGTTTCGGTGGCTATTTTTTCTTTGTTGATATTTTCGACTAAGCGGCCAATAAACCACAATTGCGTTCTATCTCCTAACAACTCAGACTCCATAGTCGAGACGTAATTATCAATAGCTTCTCGATCGGGCTGAACCGTCATATAGGTAACATAGACAATGGGACTAAAATTGTTTTTCAATACTTTTAAGTTGTCAATCGGCATGCTTTCTCCCAAATATATTGCTTTGTAGCCTTGCAACAATATTTCGTAATGCAAATACATCAATCCTAATTCATGAATTTCATTCATCGGTAAAGACAGTACAAATACTTTGTCGTGATGTTGAACCGGCTGAGTTTGTTGACTCTCAATATTAATCAATAATTTTTGTTTGATTAAATAGCTTACAAAATGTTCATGTGCCGGTGTAATCGTATCGGTTTGCCATAACAATCCTAATTCATTCATCAAAGGGACAAACACCTGCATAAAAACCTCTTTGAATGTTTTCTTTGCAATCAGCCAATCATAGGTTTTAAAAAACAAATCTTGGTCAAAATTCATCATCGCCATTTTAAAATCACTAATAGCATGGTTTTGAGCATTTTTTGCTGTAATAATTTCCCGAACCAAGGAAGGAATTTTTTCTTCGGAATAAGTTGCTATTTTCGAAATCTTATAGCCGTAATCATGAAGCAAAGTTATGTTTAACAATTTTTGCAAACTAGGAAGGTCGTATAAACGAATATTAGTATCTGTTCGCATGGGCTGTAACACATTATAGCGTTTTTCCCAAATACGAATAGTATGTGCTTTAATCCCCGAGAGATTCTCTAGGTCTTTGATGCTGAATACATTTTTAATATTGTTCATTGTTTTTGAAAATTTATTAAACAAAAGTAAAATAATTTTCTTGATAAACAATGGAAAATAAAAATTATAACATCACTTTTTCAAAATCATTAAGTTGATCTAAATGAATTAATGTATGTGAGTGTTTAGCGCTACTTTCAAACATGGACTTAAACTTAGCGCCAAAAACAACTTCTGGGAAAATATAAGACGTTCTAGTAGCAACCGTAGTGCTGTACATATCGTCAAAAGTTTTCACAAACACTAGAATTTCTCCTTGCAGGCTTGCAAAATCCTGCTCCGTAAACTGATGCAATGGACTTTTATCTGTAATTGGATGTACTATAGTCCAACTCAATACGAGCGTATTTACTTTGTTGATTTCTAAATCTAAAGTGTAAAATTTATTCGTCAAAACACCATTTTCTTCTATACTCAATCCCAAAGTCGCGTTTACTTCAGAATCGAGATAATTCGTGTTTTTGTAGGGTGCCATTCTAAACATCAAAGCGGTTCCATTTTGATAAGGAGCAATAATAGCATTATCAGAAAATTTCAAATAGACTCTGGGTTTGCTAAAACGTCCGAAAAACAATCCCGTTGCAATCGCAAAACTTAAAAGCCCAATTAAAGCCTCGGCTGCAGAGAGCGCACTGGTTAAAAAACCAACGGGGCTTATATGACCATATCCAACAGTAGTAAAGGTTTGAGCGCTAAAAAAATAAGCTTGACCAAACTGCTCCCATTGACTTTGAGTAGTCGCAATTCCATTAAGATGTTCTATCCCAATTGCAAAGTACAAGCACGCAAAAACAAAATTTATCGCAATGTAAATCAACAATAGCAATAAAAGAAATTTCCAAGAAGGCAAGTCCAATAAGGTATGATACCAACTTTTACTCTCAAAAAAAGATAATCCAAGTCGTTTTACCCTTGCATTTCCATCTTTGTTCAAAAAACGCTTTCCGTTAATGGTTGCATTAGTTCCAAATCCAGTATTGATAATCGGAGTTGATTTAGAATTTAATCGTTGAAAAAGTGCCATAAAATTTAATGATTATTTACTAAAACCATTGTTTTAGCGATTTTTTGTGCAATAAAAGTAACAAATTAACGCAAGAATTTAAATTCAGACTCTAAGTAACCAAAAAAAAGTTAATTTTATGTACCAAAATAACCCACTCATGAGAACATTACTTATTCTTTTTGCACTAGCGACTTTCCAACTGTATTCCCAAAACCAAAAAATGAGTATTTCTGAGGCAAATTTTCAATCGAAATTCGCTTTTTCAAATCACAACAACATCCAATTTACATATCCAAATTTTAGTTTCAAAACACATACTAAACCCTATTCTTTGAATGTTTATAATCCCACTAGTGGTTTGAATGATAATTTTTATCTGAAAAATCAAGAGGCAAAATACAGCAAGTCATTGTACTTTCCTGAAAACAGAATGAATTTCAGCGGTACAAAAATAGATTCCTTCAACCCTTATGGCACCAATAATATTGGAACTGCTGTGGCTCTTGGAGTCCTAGATTTATTGTTTAATAAATAAAATAGAAACTAACCAAAATAGACCAACCATGAAAGAAATTACCAAAGCTGATATAAGCCAAGAAGTTTTTGATTTATATGATGACTATGCGCATAACAAAATTGAAAGACGCCAATTTATTGAAAAATTATCGCTTTTTGCAGTGGGAAGTTTGACGGTCCCTACGCTGTTAAATTTCATGTCACCAAATTATACGAACACTCAAACTATAGCCTCAAATGACCCAAGATTACAGTCAGCAACCATTAGCTACCCATCTCCAAAAGGTGGTGGAACGATAAAAGGTTTACTTTCAAAACCTACTGACAAGAAGAAAAAACTTCCGGGTATTATTGTTGTTCATGAAAACAGAGGACTGAATCCCTATATTGAAGATGTTGGAAGAAGAGGTGCTCTAGAAGGCTTTATTACTTTAGCTCCCGATGCTTTGACTCCACTTGGTGGATATCCCGGAAATGATGATGCCGGTCGAGAATTACAAAAAAAACGTACCCGTGAGGAAATGCTCGAAGATTTTATTGCCGCCTACGAATTTTTAAAAGATCATAAAGATTGTAACGGCCATGTGGGAGTCGTAGGGTTTTGTTTTGGCGGATGGATTGCCAATATGATGGCCGTTCGGATTCCAAAATTAAGTGCAGCAGTCCCCTTTTATGGAGGTCAACCAAGCCCAGAAGATGCTACAAAAATAAAAGCGCCTCTTTTGATACAATATGCTAGTTTAGACACTCGAGTAAACGAGGGTTGGCCAGCTTTTGAAACTATTTTAAAACAAAACAAAGTCGATTATACTGCTCATTTTTATCCTGATGTAAATCACGGTTTTCATAACAATACCACACCAAGATATGATGAAAAAGCAGCCTCTCTAGCTTGGACAAGAACCCTCGCTTTTTTCCAAAAAAACCTCAAATAAATAGCATTCCAAAAGATACCCTAAGAGCAATATGCAATACCCCAATAAAGATCAAAAATTCCCTCTCGAAAACTACACAAGGTTATGCTTCTTAAAAAATATCATCACCAATCCCAACATTATCGTTGGAGATTATACCTATTATGATGATTTTGAAGATGTAGCTAATTTTGAAAAAAATGTAAAATATCATTTTGACTTTGTTGGCGATCAATTGATCATTGGGAAATTTTGCATGATTGCTTCTGATGTCACTTTTATAATGAACGGAGCAAACCATTTAACTCAAAGTATTAGTTCGTAACCCTTTGCCATATTTGGTCATGATTGGAAAGAGGCCATGAAAGATAAACAGTATCCAAGTAAAGGAAATACTATTATAGGTAATGATGTCTGGATAGGATACAATGCCACTATTCTACCCGGAATCACGATTGGAGATGGTGCGATAATAGCAGCAAATACAACTGTTTCAAAAGATGTTCTCCCGTATTCGATAGTAGGCGGTAATCCATCAAAAATTATCAAAAAAAGATTCACTGATGAAAAAATCGAAACACTTTTAGAACTTAAGTGGTGGGATTGGCATATAGAAAAAATCACCAAACATGTCGCTGATCTTACTGGAGATGCTATTATTAATTTGAAAGCTATCGCAAATGAAGAATAGCCTCTTTCTTGCATTTTTACTATGTTTTACTTCCTATTTTTACTCACAAGAAAAGGTAGTAAATATTGACCCAGAAGGTATCATTATAGAAGAAGTTGCCAATGGAAAGATTGAAAACAACACATTCATCTGTAATTTATTTGATTGGAAAATTGCTATTCCTGAAGGATTTAAAGTAACCGAACTCAAAACAGCAGAAGAGCTTCAAAATAAAGGCTATACTTTTATCAAAAACAATGCTCCAGAAGGCACAGCTGTCCATTCCACACCTCCTATTTTGATTGGTTTTGAAAGAAATAAATACAACTATTTCAGTTCAAGTTACGAATCGCTTAAAGGAGATAAAAAAGTAACTTTGGAAGAGCACAAGAATTTTTCGATTCAATTATTAACCAATACCTATACTAAAATAAAAGAGCTCAAATCCGAAATAAAAGCTTCAAATCTAAAGTTAGGGCCTCGTCAATTCTACAAAATTACGATTAGACTCTACAATGCTAAAAATGACAGACTTGTATTAACACAAGAAATCTATAACACTTTCATCAATAACCATTTGTTTAGTGCTTCTATTAACTATACCAATGAAATTACGGGAATGCTTTTGTATTATAGCTTAAAAAAATCCTTTGAACCTAACTTAAAATAAACATGCTACTATCCGCAATTATAAACGCAACAGAGTTACAAGCTATTTACAAAACCGAAAACATCCTTTTGGTTGATGCCAGCAATGGTCCAAACACGAGACTTAATTATGAAAACAAACATTTGGAAGGCGCCATTTTTGTCGATGCCAACACACAATTAGCTAGTATAGAAACTGACTTTTCCATTGGTGGAAGACATCCCTTGCCTAGCATTGAAGATTTTTCAAAAACTTTGGGCGATATAGGGATTACTCCTCAAACTTGGGTAGTAGTTTATGACGATAAAAATGGAGCAAATGCCGCTGCTCGCTTTTGGTGGATGTTGTGTGCTATTGGTCACGAAAAAGTACAAGTACTTAATGGTGGCATTCAAGCAGCGGAAAAAATAGGCTTTCCTATAAATTCAGAGCCAGTTTCTATTGCAAAAAAAGAAAACTATCCTTATACAACTTGGCAATGGCCTTTGGCTTCAATTGATGAAGTCGAAAAAGTAGCTAAACTTCCTTCACATACCGTAATAGATGTTCGAGAAGCTTTTCGCTATAACGGAGAAAGTGAACCCATTGACTTAATTGCAGGTCATATTCCTGGCGCTATCAACATTCCTTTTACTCAAAATCTAGAGGAGAACGGTTTCTTTTTGGCTCCCGAAATTTTAAAAGATAAATACAGCGCTATCCTTGCCGAATCTTCTGCTGAAAACACCATTGTTCATTGTGGTTCGGGAATTACTGCGTGTCATACTTTATTGGCCATACATCATGCCGGTTTTACTATGCCTAAATTGTATGTGGGTTCTTGGAGTGAATGGAGCCGAAACGACAAACCAATAGCCCCCAACAAATAACAAAATCGTGACTTTAAGACACGAAAAAAGCCCCTAAAAAGGGGCTTTTTCTATAAATTGATTTGAGTTTATTTACTCAAATACATTTTTCTTCTAGAGTACAACTCATAGAATTGATCATCTTTCAAGTCATCAATAAACAAAATGCTCTCCCCAGTAGATTTCATTTCTGGTCCTAAAGCTTTGTTTACATTTTTGAACTTACTAAATGAGAAAACAGGTTGTTTGATAGCATAGCCTTTTAACTGTGGATTAAAAGTAAAATCAGTTACTTTCTTTTCTCCTAGCATCACTTTTGTAGCGTAATTCACGTAAGGTTCTCCATAAGCTTTTGCAATGAATGGCACCGTTCTAGAAGCTCTAGGATTCGCTTCGATGATGTATACCATATCATCTTTGATCGCAAACTGAATATTGATTAATCCTACCGTTTTCAATGCCAAGGCAATTTTCTTAGTATGATCTTTAATTTGTTGCATTACAAATTCTCCTAAATTAAAAGGAGGCAATGTTGCATTACTATCACCAGAGTGTACTCCACAAGGCTCAATGTGCTCCATAATTCCTATGATGTACACATTTTCACCATCACAAATCGCATCCGCTTCTGCTTCAATAGCGCCTGCTAGGTAATGATCTAACAGTAATTTATTACCAGGAATAGACTTCAACAAGTTAATTACGTGTTCTTCTAATTCTTGTTTGTTAATCACGATCTTCATTCCTTGACCACCCAACACATAAGATGGACGAATCAATAAAGGAAAATCTAAAGTATCCGCCAAAGCCGAAGCCTCATCAGCAGTCTCTGCAATTCCAAACTGTGGGAAAGGAATTTCTAATTCAGTCAAAAGATCAGAAAAACGTCCTCTATCTTCTGCTAAATCCAAAGCTTCAAAACTTGTTCCGATGATTTTTACACCATATTTAGATAGTTTTTCAGCTAATTTCAATGCTGTTTGCCCACCTAACTGCACGATAACACCTTCTGGCTTTTCGTGCTTGATGATATCATAAATATGTTCCCAGAAAACAGGTTCAAAATACAATTTATCAGCCGTATCAAAATCGGTAGAAACCGTTTCTGGATTGCAATTGATCATAATGGTTTCGTAGCCACACTCTTTTGCCGCTAAAACGCCATGTACACAAGAGTAATCAAATTCAATTCCTTGACCAATTCGGTTTGGCCCTGATCCAAGAACGACAATCTTCTTTTTATCTGTAACTATACTTTCGTTATCAACATAACGCTCTCCATTGGCTTTTTGAATTTCGGCCTCAAAAGTTGAGTAGTAATATGGTGTTTGCGCTTTAAACTCAGCCGCACAAGTATCAACCAATTTGAACACACGGTTGATGTTCATTTTTTCTCTCAACTCATGCACTTGACTTTCCAAACAACCCATCATATGAGCAATTTGTCTGTCGGCAAATCCTTTTTGTTTGGCTTCGAGTAGCAATTCTCTTGACAAAGTATCTACTTTATAATTAGAAATTTCTTTTTCTAAGCTATAAAGTTCTTCGTATTGTTTTAAGAACCACATATCGATTTTGGTAATTTCGTGAATACGACTCAACGGAATTCCCATCGCAATAGCATCATAAATTACAAAAACACGATCCCAACTAGCAAACGTTAGTTTTTCAATAATTTGCTCGTAATTGGTATACCCTTTTCCGTCAGCACCTAATCCATTACGTTTAATTTCTAATGACTGAGTAGCTTTGTGCAAGGCTTCTTGAAACGAGCGTCCAATTCCCATCACCTCACCTACCGATTTCATTTGAAGTCCTAATGTTCTATCAGAACCTTCGAATTTATCAAAATTCCAACGCGGTATTTTTACAATTACATAATCCAAAGTTGGTTCAAATAAAGCCGAAGTTGATTTTGTAATTTGATTTTGTAATTCATCTAAGTTGTAGCCCAAAGCTAGTTTTGAGGCAATTTTAGCAATTGGATATCCAGTAGCTTTAGAAGCCAAAGCAGAGGAACGAGATACACGAGGGTTAATTTCGATGGCCACGATATCCTCTTTTTCATCGGGAGAAACCGCAAACTGTACGTTACAACCTCCAGCAAAATTTCCGATAGAACGCATCATTAAGATCGCCATATCACGCATTTTTTGGAAAGTCGTATCCGATAAAGTCATCGCTGGAGCAACTGTAATCGAGTCTCCCGTATGGATTCCCATTGGATCCATATTCTCGATTGAACAAATGATTACTACGTTGTCATTTTTATCTCTCAAAAGCTCCAACTCATATTCTTTCCAACCAAGTAAAGCTTTATCGATCAATACTTCGTGAATTGGTGACATTTCTAAACCATAGGTTAGTTTTTCATCAAATTCTTCTTTAGTATGAACAAAAGCAGCTCCGGTTCCACCCAAAGTAAAAGACGGACGAATTACTAGAGGAAAACCAAACTCTTGAGCAATTTCTTTACCTTCTAGGAAAGAAGTCGCAGTTTTGGCGGGTGCAGTGGGTACCTTTATTTTTTGAAGCAATTGCTTGAACTGCTCTCTATCTTCGGTAATGTTGATTGCATTTACATCAACTCCAATCATTTTTACGTCAAAATCCTTCCAGATTCCTTTTTCATCCGCTTCTAAACACAAATTCAAAGCTGTTTGTCCTCCCATTGTTGGCAAAACAGCATCGATTTGAGGATGCGCTTTTAAAATTTCAATAATAGATTTGGTAGTAAGAGGCTTTAAATAAACATGATCCGCCATAGATGGATCTGTCATAATAGTTGCTGGATTCGAATTGATAAGAATGACTTCAATTCCTTCTTCACGAATAGAGCGTGCAGATTGAGATCCTGCGTAATCAAATTCGCAAGCTTGACCAATTACAATAGGACCTGACCCTATTATTAAAACGGATTTTATTGAGTTATCTTTTGGCATTTTATATGAATTGTGAGGTTATTGTATTTATTCCGAGGAAACTAATCTACGCTAGTCGCGTTTGGGTATAAAAAAAGGCGATACTAATAATAAGTAACGCCTTTATGATGTTTAAATAAACATTATTTTTTGTGTCTAGGTTCGCTAGAAACAGTCAATTTGTGTCTTCCTTTAGCTCTTCTACGCGCTAGAACTTTTCTTCCATTCGCAGACGCCATTCTGTCCATAAATCCGTGTTTATTTCTTCTTTTTCTTTTCGATGGTTGAAACGTTCTTTTGCTCATTGCTTTGTATCTTTAAAATCTTAATTTATATATCTTACTCTTTTGGACTAACCCTTATTCCAAAACCGAGTGCAAATATACAAAGACTTTTTTTTCTAGCAAGTAGTTTTATAAAAATATTTTTAATTCCTTTTACTATCTTTGCAATCTAAATTTAATACCTATTATGTTTCACAGAAATATCAAACTTATCCTAGCTGCACTAATCATCATTGCAGGAATTTGGCAATTTACAGAATCTAATATTGGAAACGGAATTTTCCTTTTATTCCTAAGTGCTTTCCCTATTTTTCTATACTTCAAAAATGAATTTATTTTATTAGCCTTTTTGAAATTAAGAAAACAAGATTTTCCCGGTGCTCAAAAATGGTTGGCTTACATCAAAAACCCTGAAACAGCGCTAGTAAGAAAACAACAAGGTTACTTTAATTACCTTCATGGAATTATGGTTTCTCAAACCAACATCAATCAAGCGGAGAAATTCTTCAAAAAAGCGATTGAATTAGGACTTTCTATGGATATGGATTTGGCCGTAGCCAAATTAAATTTAGCAGGTGTTGCCATGTCTCGCAGAAGAAAATTGGAAGCTACTAATTTATTAAACGAAGCCAAAAAGCTAGACAAACAAAACATGTTGAAAGAGCAAATTACGATGATGAAAGAGCAAATGAAAAAAATCTAATGCTTCATTTATAAAAAAACAAAAGGCGATTGACTCAATAAAGTTAATCGCCTTTTTTAGTTCCATTCAAAATTATCTCAGGTAAATATTCGTTCAACCATCGGAATCGAAACAAAATCATAGCGTGATTACCGCCTGGCACAACGATACAATTAGTTATATATTTGATAGGAAAAACATCGTCTTGATTTCCGTGAATATGAATTACTGACGGATCTGCGACTGTTCTTTCCCAAAGAATCACTTGTTCTATAGCCCAATCCAAATAATTAATATCCCGAACCGAAAGAAATTTTTCATACAACTTCAGTCTGCTTTTAATTTTTTCTCCAAATGAAAATTTGGCTAAGTTCTCTACATTCAAAATCAAACTAGTTGGAATCAGTTTGTAGGCTTTTGTAGTTTTGGCGACTTTCAGTCGTCTAGGAAATTCTAGGTTTGTTTTAACACTTGAGATAATAATTACCCGAAAAGGTTTTAAGAAAGAAGCCATCTCTTGCACTAAAATTCCGCCGAATGATACTCCGATTAAAACTGGGTTTTCATGTGTTACTTTTAAAGCCATTCGCTTAGCATACTGAGAAAGGGATTCTGAAGGCAAAGGAATTTCCCATTCTAACAATTGCATCTCAAATTGTTCATTAGACAAATCAATTCTCTCAAATATAGCTGAACTGGCCGCCAAGCCTGGCATAAAATAAACAGGGATTTTACTCATCAGATTTACATTCTAAAACAAGCTAAATGTAGTTTATAATTCTAAAAAAAAGTGCTTTTTGAAATAAAAAAAAACCATATTGTATTACTTATTCCTTAAAATCTATAACTACTTCTTACTACTTATAATAAATAACACATCAACCACTATTAATTGATTATCAATTTATTACCTTTACACCGAGTTGTTCTTACACCACAAAAAGAATAATTATCTAAAAAAATTTCGCATTTCTTACAAAAACAAATACTACAATGGAAATTAAAGACAATATTTTTGCAAGACAATTTGAAACCATTGTTCCAGAAGGACTCTTACTTGTTGAATATTCTTTTCAAGAAAAAAAGATTTTTTTGACAAAATTCAAAGCACCAGATTCATATTCTGACGAAGAAACAATCCAGCAATTTTTCAAAGCAATCTTAGATAATATTAACAACCGTAATTTGAAAGCCGTACCTATTTTGCCTAAAATAGTTCTTTTCTTTAAAAAAAATCCTTCCTATAAAGAACTCTTACCTCCTGGTATCCGACTATAAAAAAAGCTACCTTTTCAGGTAGCTCTTTATAACTCATCTAATTTCTTGTTGCTCTATGCGTCATATTTCCTGAAGCAGGTCTTGACATAGGTCTCGCAGCGGGTCTTGGCGTAGGCCTTGATGCTGGTGCACTCGGGCGCGTCATTGGTGTAGTTGGTCTAACACTTGGAGTTGCTGGCTTTGGATTTACAGAAGGTCTTGTTGCTGGCCTAGATGTATTATTTGATGGTGTAGAAGGCCTGGCAGCAGGACGACTCAAGTTATTATTAGAATTTGTTGGTCGTGTTGTTGGTCGTGTTGTTGGTCGTGTTGTTGGTCGTGTTGCAGGACGATTTGTTGATGGTCTAACTGATGGAGAAGCGGGTCTTTTGTACGTTCTTCCATCATAAGTGGCTCTATAATTTCCATTTACTCTGTTATTTCTAACCACAACAGAAGTGGTTCTTCTATTAGAATAATACACTCTGTGACCAGGATTTCGTATAATTACCGTTCTATGATAGTAACGATTTCCATAATAATGTCCATGATATCCCCAGTAATTGTGATAAAAAACAGGACGCCAAGGCCTCCAATAGGGTGGATAAAACCCCCAATACCAAGGTGAATGCCAAGGAACAAACAAAGGAGAAAACAAATAAACCACTACTGGCCAAGCACTTACTGTTGAATCGTTATTATTTGTATTGTTTGTATTGTAATTATTAGTCGTATTATTATTAATAATAACAGTTCCTTCGCCTTTATACCCTGGATTTGGAGTTCCCGAAACTTTGGCAACTTCTGTGGGCTCAACAATATAATCTTTACCGTATAATTCTTCATCTCCAATAATTTGAACTACTACTTGACCATTTTTATCTTTACCTACTTCTATAACAGCCACATCTTGCTTTTCGGATTTATCTACCGAAACTTGTAGAATTATAAGATGGGAATCTCCTTTTTTCTCACTCACAACTTGAATATAATCAATAGTATTATCGCTATTCAAATCAAGATTATTAATTTTTCCTTCTTCATCATTAATCACTTTCTCAAAATCCTCTAGTGTTTTTGATTTTTGAAAAACATCCAATACTGCGTACAAATTCAAATTATCTCCGGGCAAATCTAATGCCTCAGGCTCCTCATTGGTTTGAGCATAGGTTGAAAGACTAAAACTACTTATTAAAAGAAGTATCAAATAAGGCAATACATTTTTCATATTTAATTTTTTTACCATTAATATGCATCTAAGATAAATAAAAATGCAAAAGGTTTACTAATAAATAAAAAAATGACCAACAAATAGTTACTTTTCTTGGTTTTTTTACAAGCAACGTTTTACAAAATTCTTTTTCTAGTTACAACAATCACTTTACAACAATTCTGAAAAAGAAACTCCAATTCCAAAAATAGTTTGTTTGTAATTATGATCAATCATTGAATCACCATAACCATTGAAGAATTGAAAATGACCTCTCAAATTTCCTTTGATTGGAAACCCCCAGTCTATTTGAATTTGTCCATTGTTAAACTTACCCGTCCGAAGTGAATGCTGACCATGGACCGTAATTATATTCCTTTTTAACAAATAAACAAAAGTTGCATCAGCTCGACCGGTGTAATCTTTTATATCAGGATTATCTTCTAATTGAAATGCATACCATGCTCTAATGATAAGACTCCAATTTTTTTCTTCAAAAGCAGCAAAACCTATAACTCTATTCCAGCTTCTAGAAAGCGTCTGCGTCCGTCCATTGGATTGATGGTTAACAGAGGCCCCAACCATTTTACCTTCCAAACCAAAAATTTTAAAATTTACTGGAAAATTCAAAATAAGTTCTGGCTCATAATTAGTTTCTCGAAACGGCCTTGAAAACTCATTATTATACACTTGAAAAAATGATTTTTGTGTATAACCTAACCACAAATCTGCTTTTTTGAACAAAATATCTTGAGCCAATTTTATTTTGACACTCAATTGAAATTTGGTTTCAACATTATTCAAAGTCACATATTTATCAACCACGACTTCGGTACCAGAATTATAAGGAATCTCATTGGGTCTAGAAGAGTACCGAAAGGGTAACAAATAAATAGGCTTGTATTTAGAGAGCAAAAAAGTTCCGTTTTGATGGCTTGATTCCAACTCCCATATTTGGGTAAGGGTTTGAAATTGACCCAACTTTGAAGAGATCAAACTAGATTGTGCATCACTATTTGTTACAAACAAACACATAAATGAGAAGAAAAAAAGCATCCCAATTTTTATTTTCCTCATAAGTCTTGGTCTTTATTAAAAAAGGTGAATTATTTAATCGCATTTCTTTAAACTTAGCCGTAACACTGATGCTGAATAAAAAATATTTTTTTTATGCAGCATCAGTGTTAAATGTATAAACATAAACCTTTAAGTATACAAACAAATATACACCAATAGAAACACAAACACCTGATTTAAAATTAATTAACAAGTGTTTACCAACCTTATTTAGATTTCGCTTAAAACACATTCAAGTGATTTTTACAGTCACAAATAACGTTTGTGACTATGAAATTAAACTTTCTTTCATGTTTTTTTAAAATAAAAATAGTGTTTGAATAAAAAATTCAAATGAAAATCAAAATAATATTATGAAAAGTAAAAAAAATTAACAAATAAGTTAAGTTTTAACAATTGTTGACAACAAAAGCCTGGATATTTAACTTTCATTTGGTAAAATTTAACTAATAAATCCCTCTTATGGAAAAAATTATTCATGTATTAGCAATCTTTGTGGGTCTATTTATTCTAAATGAAGTCTTCAGAAGATCAAAATGGCTCTCTTACATCATTTTTATTGGTCTAGCAGGTGTTTTAACTTTTACTGTTTGGCCCACCTCGGGTGATCATCCAGACGCAACGATCAATACATGGTTTCATTGGGCTAAAGTATATTCGGCAATTGCTGGAGTTTTAATTTTCGCTTACATAAGATACTCTAAATCTGGGGCAAAGAATAAAAACGTTCTTTTCTTGCCCGCTTTGATATTAGGAGTCAACATCCTTGAAGCAGTCTTAAGAGATTTTGAACTTGGTGCTGAAAATGGTGGTATTTGGCATTATCTTAACGGTATTGCAGGTATCCTTTCTATCATAACCATATCAGGATGGGTAGGCATTAATGTAACAAAAGACAAATCACAAGATATGATATGGCCAGATATGCTTGTGTTTTGGATCATCGCTTATGATATTTGGAATTTTGCCTACATCTACTTCTGTGTACCGCAACATACATTCTATAATGTAGCAGTTTTGCTATCATGCACTGTACCGGCTTTGTTTATTACAAAAGGAAGTTGGCTACAAGCACGCGCTATAACCCTGAGCGCATGGATGATGTATCTATTTACATTCAACTACTACGTAGATAATCCAAATACCTACATAATGCCCGAGCATAATGAAACTTTAATGTTAATTGTCGGTATCATTAGTTTTGGAGCCAATGCTGCTTTTGCTTGGATTCACTTCTCCAAAATGTTCAAAGAAAAACGTTTTGGTTTTGGTCAAGAAATACATACGAACTAATTGACAATAAAAAGATTAAATAAAAAAGAATATTCAAAACGAATATTCTTTTTTATTCATAAATTTAGCTATCTGATTTTAACATAACGCATTAAATAAATTCGTATGAACAAAAAAATATTTTTTCTTGTTGCGTTTTGTTTTGTAATAACAACTACTTTTTCACAAATTGCTGTTTCGTCTAGTCTAGAAGAGGCCATCAATAAAGCATTACTTAAAAGTAGTTCCTTAAAAAACAAAGAGCTTGAAATTGAAAAACTCACCTTGCAAGAAAAAGGGATTTGGAATAAATATATTCCAACAGTAGAAGCCACAGCATTGTATTCCTATTTTGACAACAAACTCACGGTAGATTTACCAGCTACACAAATTCCAATAGTAAACTATCCCATTTTTGATGGTAAAACATCATTTAAAAATTATGGTAATTTGTTTAATGGTAGCGTTATGGCCAAAACTGTTTTGTTCAGCGGATTCCAAATTCCAAATGCAGCAAAGGCCGTTAAAGAAAAAGCAATAGGAACTGCATTTTTAAAAGATTCGGAAAAAGATGGCATCATAAAAGACGTCATCACAACTTTTGATCAATTATCACTTTTACATTCTATCGAAAAACTTTTGAACGACAGTAACAGTAGGTTAAGTATAGAAACCAAACGGGTCACTAAAGCAGTAGAACAAGGACTAGCAATTCCTTATGATCGTGATAAAATAAAACTTGCTTCATTAGAATTAGAATCAAAACGAATTGAGTTAAACGGAAAAAGACAACTTATTTACAAAAAATTAAACTACTTAACAGGGTACAACACAGCCGAAATAGATCAAGTAGTTTATAATTTGGAACCATATATACTAAGTAATGCAAAATTAACCACTGAAAACAAACAAGAAATAAAAGCCCTAAAATCATTCAAGACTGCCTATGAATTTCTGTTAAAAAAAGAGAAAGGAACGTACTTACCTACCTTGGCGGCTTTTGGTGGTGTTGCCTATTCGAGTTTGTTTGATGCTCGTGCCACAACTCAAGTTATCACAGGAATTAATGAAGCATTGTATTTGGGATTAAATGAACTTACAATCAGTAACAATTGGATTATTGGGGCAGGTCTAAAATGGGAAATTTTCGCAGGCTTTGAAAGAGAACACAAAATTCATGAGGCAAAAATAAATATTGAACAAGTTCAAAATCAAATTGATGACACTAAAGAAAAATTAGAGTTGTTATTAGAAAACAATTACATCAACTATACTGTCCTAAATCAAAAAATTGCAATTACTTCACAGCAAGAAAAAATTGCAACGAATAATTTAAATCTAGCAGTAAAACAATATAAAGAAGGTTTAATTTCGATTTCAGAACGCTTAGAAGCAGAAAATGATCTTTTTAAAAATGCTGTTTTAAAAGTAAATGCTATCATAGAACAACGACTATCTGTAATTGAAACCATCATCGCTACAGGTGAGCTATCTTCAAGACTCAAAAAATAATTTTTATGTATTGGCAAATATTCCGCCACTGTTAAATCAAAAAAAAGACTATCATGAAAAAAACGATTGTATTCCTTTCTTTAACTATAATGCTTTTTAGCTGTAAAAAAGCTGAAAATAAAAGCCTTATGCAAGGTAAAGTTGAAAACGAACAAATTGCAATAGTCAGTAAAGTTCCCGGCAAAATCATACAATTACTGGTAAAAGAAGGTGACTTTGTAACCAAAGGAGACACTTTAGCAATTTTAGATATTCCTGAAGTGGATGCAAAAAAAAGCCAAGCCGAAGGTGCAGTTGTAAGTGCAAAAGCACAATATTCAATGGCCTTAAAAGGAGCTACCGATAACCAAATAAAACAACTTGAGGCAAAA
Source organism: uncultured Flavobacterium sp. (assembly GCA_963509895.1). Classification (GTDB taxonomy): domain Bacteria; phylum Bacteroidota; class Bacteroidia; order Flavobacteriales; family Flavobacteriaceae; genus Flavobacterium. The sequence goes on along the minus strand of CAUPCW010000005.1, from coordinate 32,200 downwards.
AAATCAGGATTAAAAGAGCAATATGAATTTGCTCAAAAGTCGATTAAACGACTAGGAAATATGCTTAAAGACTCGCTTGTATCACAACAAATGTTTGACGAAACTTTTGCAAAATACCAAGGAGCACAAGCACAATACAACGCAGTATTAGCAGAGTTAGACGAGGCCAAAAAAGGAGCCAGAATAGAACAACAAACCATGGCCTTAGGACAACAAGAAAGAGCTTATGGCGCTTTACAGGAAGTAGAAACAGCAAACAAAGAACGATTTGTAATTGCTCCACATGATATGAGCATTGAAACCATAACATTAAATCTGGGAGAATTAGCCTTACCAGGATATACTCTTTTTAATGGTTATATTAATGATAGTACCTATTTCAGATTTACACTACAAGAAAGCCAACTTAAAGGATTCAAAAAAGGACAAGAGATTACAATAAGCATTCCCAACTCTGATAAAAAAATAAAAGGAAAAATATCATTAATAAAACAACTTGGAGCTTATGGCAATATTGCTACTGCTTATCCTGATTATGAACTACAAGAAAGCTTGTATGAAATAAGAGTTTCTCCATTAGACTATAAAGAAACTAAGGACTTAATTACAAAAACTACTGTAACTTTAGCTTTATAAATATGCGAAATTTCTTCAATTTAATAAAAAGAGAATTTCAACTCTTTTGGCAAAATAAAATTTTACGCATGCTCTTTATAGGTGCTCCTTTATTATATGCAATATTATTGGGCTACGTTTATAGCAAAGGAAAGGCTACCGATTTACCAATTATTGTAGTAGATTTAGATCAATCCGAAATGAGTGCAAAAGCCATCGAAATGTTTAATGATGATGAAGTTTTAACCATTAAAGCGGTATTGTACGATAAAAATAACCTTTCAAAAATCACCATTGATAATGATGCTAATTGTATAGTAATTATACCTCAAGACTTTCAAAAAGATGTACTCACAAAGCGCTATCCTGAAATTATTACTTTTGTTAATACGGCCAATATATTAACGGCTAACTTTTCATCAAATGCCATTCAAGTTTGTTTAGGCACTTTAAAAGTTGGAGTGCAATTCGAAACATTGAGAAAACAAGGGGTGCCAGAAAAATTATTAGCTTCACAATACGAACCCTTTAAGACAACTTTTATAAAAAAGTTTAACAGAAGTAGTAATTATCTTTATTATTTGTGGCCTGGAGTACTATCAGCTGTTCTACAACAAGTAATGCTTTTGGCCTTAGCACTATCCTTTGCCTCAGAATTTGAGAATGGTACTTTCCGCATTCTAGTGGATCAATGCCCTTCTATCATTAAAATGATGAGCATAAAAATCATACCTTATTTAATAATGAGTTTTGGAGTTTGGTTATTGTATTGGATGTTTACATTTTATTTTAAAATTCCTTTTTTTGAAAATTTATGGGAACTCACATTCGTAGCAGGTGTATTCGTTATATCCGTATCATTTATTGGTATTTTAGTCAGTATTTTAATTCCAAGTCAACTAAAAGCTACAGAAATCTTGATGGTCATTGCTACTCCAAGTTTTATTTTGAGTGGATTTAGCTGGCCTTTAAGCCAAATGCCTGGATGGATTCAAGGAATCGCTAATGTAATCCCACTCACGCATTTCTTAAATGCATTCCGAATCTTAATAATCGAAAATGGAACCCTAGGACAAACGTATACCTCTATCAAAAGCATGATTATAATAGGAGCGGTTTGTGCGCTATTGGCTTTTATTGCTTTATATTTTAAACGTAAAGAAATTTTAAAATCCGAATTATAGTTATAAAAAAAGGCAAGTGAATAAACCACTTGCCTTTTATTTTTTATGACTGTCCGTAACTCATACCAAATAGTCAAAGTATTTAATTCACTTTGCGTCTCTGCGCCTTTGCGTGAAATTGAACTCGCAAAGTCGCAGAGTCGCAAAGAAAAGAATGAATCAAGCTAAAAATAGTGGAGAACTAATTTAAGCTATGAAATGGTCCTAGTCACGGATAGTCATATTATTTTTAATCGAAACTAAACTACTTATATTCAATTGGGTATATCGTAAATATCAATTTCTATATATATCCAATTATTCCAAACCACAACCAACCTATTACTACATAAATTAATAACATTACCATACCGGTTATAAACCCATTTACCCACCAACTTTTTAAATCTACATAACCTCCACCAAAAAATACTGGAGCAGGACCATGCCCGTAATGGGTTAAAGTTCCATAAATAGACCCCATAAAACCCAGCATATAAGCCATTAGCAAAGGTGGTACGCCTATTGAAATACCAACACCCAACAAAGCCGCATACATTGCCGCTACATGAGCAGTCGCACTAGCAAATAGGTAATGACTAAAAAAGTACACTAGAATAATTACAATAAAAGCCAATTGCCAACTTAATCCTCCTAATTGGGCTTTTATCAAATTACTAAACCATTCTATAAATCCTAATTCGTTAAGGGAACTAGCCATCATTACTAAAACCGAAAACCATACAATTGTATCCCAAGCTCCTTTTTCAGATTTAATATCCTCCCAAGTTAAAACCGAAGACAGTAATAAAATAACCAAACCAATAAAGGCCGTAGTTGTAGCATCAATAGAAAAAAAATCACCTGTTATCCAAAGGAACAATAATATGACAAAAGTTAACAACATTAGCCACTCATTTCTACTAATTGCACCCATTTCCTTTAACTTCAAACTTGCCATTTGTGGAGCATCTCCCGTTTTCTTTAAATCAGGTGGGTAGATTTTATAAAGCAACAGAGGAACTACAATGAAAGCTATTAATCCAGGAAGAATTGCTGCTTTAGCCCAAGACATCCAAGTAATATCGACACCAAAATCATGAGCGAATTTTTGACACATTGGATTACTAGCTGTACCTGTTAAAAACATTGAGGAAGCTATTAAATTTGCGTTGTAACTACTCAACGTCAAAAAAGAACCTAATTTTCGATGTGTTTCTGGTTTGTCAGGCTCAGAACCAAAACCAATTGCCATTGATTTCATAATTGGATAAATTATACCTCCTCCTCTTGCTGTATTACTTGGTACAGCAGGTGCTAAAACTAAATCCGCCAATCCTAAACCATAAGCCAATCCCAATGAACTTTTACCAAAAACTTTAACAAATAAAAAGGCAATTCGATTACCTAGTCCCGTTTTTATAAACCCTCGTGCAATAAAAAAAGAAATTCCAATTAGCCAAATAACTTTATCTCCAAAACCTTTTAAGGCTAAACTTATTGATTTTCCAGCTTCTCCCGGGGCTAAAACTTGCGAAAAAGCCGTAACTGCGATGGCCATCATACACATAGTTCCCATAGGTGCGGCTTTCAAAATAATTCCAAAAATTGTCGAAACAAAAATAGCAAACAAATGCCACGCCTCTATCTTTACACCCTCTGGAGAAGGGATTATCCAAATAATCAATCCAATTAAAAAAGTAATGAATAACGGTATAACTTTTATTTCTTTCATTGTGTATGGTTAAAATTATTTTATAAACGACATTGAAATTGAACAATAAATAATTCATCATCGAAAGTTGTTGTATTAGAAATATTGTTTTCAAATCGATCGATTTCAAAACCAAATTCAATACGTCCTCTGTAGGCTTTACCAAATTCCAAACTCACCATAGGTGTATAGGTTTGTCTCAAATTAGAATTTACTTTATAACTATCATCAAACGACTCATATCTACATGAAAATTCAATTGATGTTAATTTCTTATGATTTATTTCATATCTAATATTGGGTAAAAAATAAAAACCTCTCATTTCATAATTTGACAAATCACCCACTCTATTAGCTTCTGGTAATGAAAAATACAAATTATGATTTGTCCCTATTTTATACTCAAATTGTCCATCAAAAGAAAACTTTTCAGTCAATTTAATATCAAAAGTTGCATCGGCTCCAAAAGCATAAACATCCTTTTTAAAAACAGTTCCAAGACCACCATTTAAGCCTAAATTCACTTTATACTTTTTAGACAAACCAAAAACCCAACGTGAAGAATATTGTTTGCCATTATCTTTATCTTTTTCTTGATTGCGTCCATTTCCATTAACTACTGAAAATGCATAATGAACAGGCATACTTTTAATGGCAAAATCCCCCATCAATGAAGCCCCAATTTGAAAGCTTGCCCAACCATTTTTACCAAACTCATAATATTGATTTGAAAAATCAAAAGATTTAATTATGTCAGCTGGTTCGGATTCCTCAATACCAAAATTAGGCCTGAACTGTCCAATAATTACTGAAACATATTCATTGAAAGTATATTTGGCATAAGCATTTTCTAAAACTTTGGATTTAGGATCTGATTTAAAATCTGCAAAATTTACCAAAAAAGCAACTTCTAACTGTTCCGAAATTTTTGTTGCTACACTAAGTCGAACTCTTTTTAAATCAAAGGTATTTTGAGTAAAATCTCCACTTGAATGATGCAAACCTGCAACATCTACATTATCTGTAAATGCATTCAGATATCTTGCTTGAAACAACCCTTTAAATTGAAATTGAGGATAAGATACTGCCTTTTTAAGATTCGGATCAGCATCAATTGAAGATTGTGCATTTAAGAAAAAAGGCACCATCAAAAGAATTAAAATATTCCTAACAAACAAAAAAACTTTACCCATAGAACAAAATATTTACTTAATAATCTAACTTTATATATCTAATTATTAGTCAATAGTAAATATAAAGAAAACTAAGTAATGATTTATAAAAAACAAAAAAGCATCACTTAAAAATAATTTGAAGTGACGCTTTTTTAAAAAATATAAATTTTAAAAACTATTATTTTTCTATTTCTCGCATATTGTCCATTTTTTTATGGGCGAGGAAACCTTTAATGTCTTCGAAATGTTCAACCACACGTTTGTTTCCAAATTCAAAAACTTTTGTCGCTAATCCGTCAAGGAAATCACGATCGTGAGACACTAGAATTAAAGTACCATCAAAATCTCGCAACGCATCTTTAATAATATCTTTAGTTTTCATATCCAAGTGATTGGACGGTTCATCCAGAATCAAAAGATTTACAGGTTCTAACAATAACTTAATCATTGCCAAACGCGTTTTTTCGCCACCCGAAAGCACTTTTACTTTCTTTTGAATATCATCTCCTTGAAACATAAACGCTCCAAGAATATTTTTTATTTGCGTTCGAACATCGCCAACTGCAATTCTGTCAATGGTATCAAATATGGTTGCGTTTTCATCCAACATCGCTGCCTGATTTTGAGCAAAATACCCAATTTGTGCATTGTGACCAACTTCTACAGAACCACCATTAATTTCAATTTCTTTCATAATGGCTTTAATCATGGTCGATTTACCTTCGCCATTTTTACCTACGAAAGCCACTTTTTGTCCGCGCTCAATTACTAAATTGGCATCTTTAAAAATAATTTTATCACCATACGCTTTTTCCAAGTCTTTAACAATAACAGGATATTGACCCGAACGAGCCGATGGTGGAAATTTCAATTTTAAAGCCGAAGTATCTATTTCATCCACTTCGATCGGAACAATTTTTTCTAGCATTCTTACACGAGATTGCACGGCATCGGTTTTAGAAAAAGTACCACGAAAACGCTCTATAAATGCTTGATTATCTGCAATAAATTTTTGTTGCTCGTCGTACGCTTTTTGCTGATGAACGCGTCTGTCTTTTCGTAATTCTAAATAGTGAGAGTATTTGGCTTTGTAGTCATAAATTCTTCCCATTGTCACTTCAATAGTTCGATTTGTAATATTGTCTACAAAAGCCCTATCGTGAGAAATTACCATAACGGCTTTGGCTTGATTGATTAAAAAGTCTTCTAACCATTCGATACTATCCATATCCAAATGATTGGTTGGCTCATCGAGTAGAATCAAATCCGGTTTTGTTAAAAGGATTTTAGCCAATTCAATTCGCATTCTCCAACCGCCAGAAAATTCTTTCGTTGGGCGATTGAAATCTTCTCTTTCAAAACCTAAACCTTTTAATATTTTCTCAACTTCAGCTTCATAATTAACCTCTTCTATAGAATAATATTTTTCAGACAGTTCAGAAACTCTTTCAATCAATTTCATATACGCATCACTTTCATAATCCGTGCGAATAGTCAATTGCTCATTGATTTCGTCTATTTCTTTTTTCATGTTCAAAACACCTGCAAAAGCTTTGGATGTTTCTTCCATAACGGTACAATTATCTTCTGTCAATAAATGCTGTGGCAAATAAGCTACCACCGCATCACTTGGAGCCGAAATAACACCGCGTGTGGGTTTGTTTGCACCTGCAACGATTTTTAACAAAGTAGATTTTCCAGCTCCATTTTTACCCATAAGGGCAATTTTATCAGTTTCATTGATAGCAAATGTAACTTCGCTAAAAAGGGTTGTGCCACCAAATTCAACGGCAATATCGTTTACTGTAATCATTAATTTAAAAATAAAAGGTTAGAGGTTAAAAATCAGATGATTTCGAACGCCAAAATTTTGAAGGTGCAAAGATAGTTTAAATAAAGAATTGCGCAATTGGTAACTAGATTAAGTATTATAAAAAATGCCTCTCCAAAACGAAGAGGCATTTTCGATAAATAGCTGAAAGACCAACTATTCTTTGCGATATTTTTTTGTAACTTCAAAAACGTGCTCTAAAATTGCTGCTTCTTTTTCGTCAAAAACAATATTTCTTCGAGACATCACCAACTTAGCGGTTTCAAAAGCTTTTTTGGTCAAATAAGTCGTAAATCCAGAAGCTCCTCCCCATGAGAAACTTGGAACAAAATTTCTAGGAAAACCACTGCCAAAAATATTAGCGCTCACTCCTACCACTGTCCCTGTATTGAACATAGTATTGATACCACACTTACTATGATCACCCATCATTAAACCACAGAATTGAAGTCCTGTTTTAGCAAAACCTTCAGTTTGATAGCTCCACAAACGCACTTCATCATAGTTGTTTTTTAGGTTTGAATTGTTACTATCCGCTCCAATATTACACCATTCGCCCAAAACTGAATCTCCTAAAAACCCATCATGACCTTTATTGGAATAAGCAAAAATTACTACATTTTTTACCTCTCCACCAACTCTAGAATACGGACCAACGGTGGTTGCTCCATAAATTTTTGATGCCATCTTCACTTGAGCATTATCGCAAAGTGCAAATGGACCACGAATCACAGAACCTTCCATAATCTCGGTATCTCGACCAATGTAAATAGGCCCTGAAGAGGCATTTAAGGTAACATATTCTAGCTTAGCTCCTTCCTCAATAAATACATTTTCGGGAGCCATTACGTTCACACTCTTGGGTATCGGTTGAGATTGTCTGTCTTGCGTTAAAAGTTCAAAATCTTCTCTTATTGCGACATCATTCTTAGAAAAAATATCCCATGTATTTTCAATGGTTATACAATCGTCGTTGTATTCAATGATTTCATAAGTATCAAAATCAACTTCTTCTTGATTTTCTGAAGTATAAAAAGCAATGATTTCGTCCTTCTTGAAAATGGCTTGATTGGGCTCTAAGTTACTTACCAATTCTGCCAAAATTGCATTGGGCAAAAAAGAGGCATTGATCATAACATTGCCTTCTAATTCAACCATTGGATATTTATCTGATAAATATTCTTCGGTTAAAGTAGTAGTAGTCGACCCGAGATGAAGCTCCCATTTTTGACGAATAGTCATAATCCCTACGAGAATATCTGCAACGGGGCGGGTAAAGGTAAACGGCAACAAAGCATTTCGAGCGGGACCGTCAAAAAGAATGTAATTCATAAAAATTTGATTTGGCTATTGTTTCTTTTTCGATTTGGTTATCAAGGACAAAGTTAAATCATTTTATGGTATAAATTCTACCCAAACAAAGCGCAAACAAAAAAAGCCTTTCTAAAAAGAAAGGCTTCATTATATTTGAAAACGAGTTAAAATTATTTAACGTGTTTTGCGTATTTAGTTTTGAATTTATCAATACGTCCTGCAGTATCGATAAGTTTAGATTTACCTGTGTAAAAAGGGTGAGAAGTTCTAGAAATCTCCATTTTTACTACTGGATATTCAACGCCTTCGTGAATAATTGTTTCTTTTGTGTCAGCTGTAGATTTAGTAATAAAAACATCGTCATTTGACATGTCTTTGAAAGCAACTAATCTGTAATTCTCTGGGTGAATACCTTTTTTCATCTTAAATCTTTTTTTATTAGTTCAATTATAATTTGTTTTGCAGCTTTTCTTCTGAGTGAAAAGGTATAAACATCTTATAACTTTTTATTTACACTATTATTTTTGAGTGTGCAAATTTACACTTATTTTTAGAATTACAAACCTTTACTTTGTTTTTTTTAGCGTTTTCTAAAAAACATTTTTTACCCCTAATACATGCAGAATTGCTATATTTGTGGATTAATTAAAAAACGAACCAACATGATCAATGAAATTATTAAAAAGAATGGTGTTACTTTTGGTATAGTAACGGGAATTATCTCTTGTTTGTTGACTTCTGCAATTTATGCAATTGACTTAAACCTATTTATCAAACCATGGATTGGAGGAATTAGCATCTTTATTTATCTAATAATTGGAATTCTTCTTCTGTCTAAAACAAAAAAAGAAATCGATGGTGATTTTACATTCAAGGACGCTTTTACCACTTACTTTATTTCGGCTGTAGTCGGAATTTTGATTTCTACCCTATTTAATATTTTGCTTTTTAATTTTATTGATCCTTCAGCAAAAGACACTTTGAATGAAATTACCATAAAATATACCATCAATATGATGCAAAAATTTGGAGCTCCTTCCTCTTCAATTAATGAAGCAATCAAAGGAATGAAAGAAAGCAGTCCATACGATATCGATTCTTTATTAAAAGGAATGATAACAAGTATCGTTTTCAGTTCCATTTTTGGTCTTATTATGGCAGCCTTTTTCAGAACTAGAAGATCTTCTCAAGAATAAAACAAGTAAATGAATTTAACTATCCTAATACCACTTCTTAACGAAGAGGAATCCTTACAAGAATTGTACACTTGGATTATAAAAGTGATGCAATCCAACAATTACTCCTATGAAATCCTTTTTTTGGATGACGGAAGTACCGACAATTCTTGGACCATTATTGAAAATTTTGCTACTACAAATACCAATGTAAAAGGGATTCGCTTTATGAAAAACTTTGGCAAATCACAAGCGCTACATGCTGGGTTTGCTCAAGCCAAAGGTGATGTAATCATTACTATGGATGCCGATTTACAAGATAGTCCTGATGAAATCCCAGGATTATACAACATGATTACCGAACAAAAATATGATTTGGTTTCGGGATGGAAAAAGAAACGCTACGACTCGGTGGTGGCCAAAAATATTCCCTCAAAACTATTCAATTGGGCAGCGAGAAAAACCTCAGGCGTTGAACTGAATGACTTCAACTGCGGATTAAAAGCCTACAAAAATGTAGTAGTCAAAAACATTGAGGTTTCTGGCGAAATGCACCGATACATTCCAGTTTTGGCTAAAAATGCTGGTTTTGGAAAAATTGGTGAAAAAGTAGTACAACATCAAGCTAGAAAATACGGAGAAACCAAATTTGGAATGGATCGTTTCATTAATGGTTTTTTAGATTTAATCACCATTTGGTTTTTATCGCGTTTTGGCAAAAGACCTATGCATCTTTTTGGAGCAATTGGTTCTTTAATGTTTATTATCGGCTTTTTCGCAGCTGCTTACATCGGCATCTCCAAATTGTATCATATGTATAACGATATGAAGTACACTTTGGTCACCAACAACCCATGGTTTTACATCGCTTTAACGACAATGGTTTTGGGCACTCAATTATTTTTAGCGGGTTTTCTTGGAGAAATTATCCTAAGAACCAAAAGTAATGAAGCACGATATAAAATTGCGAATCAAATCAATTTATAATTATAATCTCATCAAAATTCAATTACAATTTATTGTTTCATATAAAATCAATATACAATGTACATTCCTCAAAATATCCTAGACGCACTGAATGTTTGGCTTACTCCAACATTTGATACAGCTACTCAAGATGCTGTAAAAGATTTAATGACTTCCGCTCCAAAGGACTTGGAAGAAAGTTTTTATAAGAATTTGGAATTTGGAACCGGAGGAATGCGAGGTGTAATGGGTGTTGGAGACAACCGAATCAACAAGTATACCTTAGGAAAAAGCACCCAAGGATTGTCTAACTACTTGAAAAGCGTTTTTCCTGGCGAACAAATAAAAGCAGCCATCGCTTTTGACTGTCGTCACAACAGTAAAACGTTGGCCAAAGTTGTAGCAGATGTTTTTTCAGCTAACGGAATCGAGGTGTTTCTTTTCTCTGATTTACGTCCTACACCAGAATTATCTTTTGCCTTAAAACATTTAAACTGTCATTGTGGAATTGTACTAACCGCCTCTCACAATCCTCCAGAATACAATGGTTACAAAGTATATTGGCAAGATGGTGGACAAATTGTTCCTCCTCAAGACGGAGCGATTATCGAAGTTATTGAAAATCTAAAATACGATGAAATTAATTTCACGGCGAACGAAGACTTAATTCATTTTATTGATACCGAAATAGACCAAGCGTTCATTCAATCTTCAATCGAAAACGCTAGCTTTAATACTCCTACTGCTGCCAAAGAAAATTTAAATATCGTTTTTACTTCTTTGCACGGAACTTCCATAACGGTTATACCAGATACTTTAGCCAAAGCAGGCTATTCTAAGGTACATATCGTTGCAGAACAAGCAGAACCAAATGGTGATTTCCCAACCGTAAAATCACCCAATCCAGAAGAACCAGAAGCACTTACTATGGCATTGGCACTAGCCGACAAAACCAATGCTGACATTGTGGTAGGAACTGACCCAGATTGCGATCGTTTAGGAGTGGCTGTTAGAAATAACGAGGGAAAAATGGTCTTGTTAAACGGAAATCAAACCATGATTTTGATGACCGCATTTTTGTTAGAAAAATGGAACCAAGCCGGAAAAATCAATGGTAAACAATTTGTAGGTTCTACCATAGTTTCTACACCAATGATGATGGAATTAGCTACTGCTTATGGTGTAGAATGTAAAGTGGGATTGACCGGTTTTAAATGGATTGCCAAAATGATTAAAGATTTTCCAGAATTACAATTCATTGGCGGTGGAGAAGAAAGCTTTGGTTTTATGGTAGGCGATGCCGTAAGAGACAAAGATGCCGTTGCTGCTACCTTATTAATTTGTGAAGTGGCGGCTCAGGCTAAAGCCGAAGGAAGCTCGGTTTACAAAGAATTGATTCAACTTTATGTAGACCACGGTTTTTATAAAGAACATTTGGTTTCGCTAACCAAAAAAGGAATGGACGGTTTACAGGCCATTAATCAAATGATGATTGATTTGCGCGAAAATCCAGTAAAAGAAATTAACGGACAACGTGTAATTATGGTAGAAGACTACCAATCTTCAATTGCCAAAAATTTGTTGTCAGGCGAAGAATTAACTATGGACATTCCAAAATCGAATGTACTAATTTACTACACCGAAGATGGTTCAAAAATTTGTGCAAGACCAAGCGGAACCGAACCGAAAATCAAATTTTATATCAGTGTAAACACCACACTTGAAGCCGTAGAGGATTTTGTGGAAGTAGAACACATTTTAGATCAAAAAATAAAAAATATCATTGCTGCAATGCAATTGAACTAATGCAATAACCATCTATTTTTCTGACAGACCCGATAAGTCCAAAAACTCATCGGGTCTTGACGATAAAAAACAATTTAAATGGATCCAAATTTCAAAAAAATCATCCCCTTTACAAAGCCTTATCGTTCCCATGTAACTTGGAACGTATTCTTTAATATATTATACGCTTTGTTCAGTACGCTCTCCTTTATTGCATTGATCCCTATGATGAATGTACTTTTCGATACTTCCGAAAAAGTAACTAAAATACCTGTTTATACTTCTATATTTGATATCACAAAATTTGCAAAGGAATATCTGTACTATTACATCACATTACTATCAGAACAAAACGGAAAGCAATTTGCATTAGTATTAGTAATCGCCATAGTAATTGTAACGTTTCTATTTAAAAACTTATTTAATTATCTAGCTTCTAATCATTTAATGCATCTAAAAAATGGTGTATTGAAAGATTTAAGAAACTCCATGTATAACAAAATCATTAATCTGCCTATTTCTTATTATTCCGAAAAAAGAAAAGGAGACATTATGGCGCGTATGCTTGGTGATGTGAATGAGGTTCAAACTTCATTTTTTTCCATTTTAGAGTTAATCATAAAGGAGCCTATGACAATCGTCTTCACGCTTATTGCAATGATTTCCATTAGTTTCAAACTGACTTTATTTGTATTTATTTTTATTCCAGTCTCTGGAATATTGATATCTAAAATTGGTAAATCACTACGAACTAAATCCGAAAGAGTACAATCTGAAAACGGCTATCTTATTTCGATTGTAGAAGAATCGTTGTCAGGACTAAAAGTGGTTAAAAGTTATAATGCAGAGTCGAGTTTTAAAGAAAAATTTAATGATTCTGTTACCCGAGTTTTAAAACTTTCAAACAGCATAGGCAATAAAAACAATCTAGCTACGCCTTTGAGTGAATTCTTAGGTATTATCACCATTTGTGTATTGCTGTGGTTTGGCGGAAAAATGGTTCTGGTAGACAAGCTTCCTAGTGGAAAAGCATTATTAGATGGAGCTAAATTCCTAGCATACATGGGACTTGCTTACAATATCCTAACACCAGCAAAAGCGATTTCAAAAGCCTCATATCAAGTAAAAAGCGGATTGGCGGCTGCACAGCGTGTTTTTGATGTTTTAGAAGTTCAAAATGAGATCACTTCAAAAGAAAATGCGATAAAAAAAGTAACCTTCGAAGACAAAATAACCATACAAGACATCAACTTCAGATATGAAGATGAGAATGTTTTGAAAAAATTCACTCTAGAAGTAAAAAAAGGACAAACAGTAGCCTTAGTGGGACAATCAGGAAGTGGAAAAAGTACGATTGCTAATTTACTCACTCGTTTTTATGATGTGAATGAAGGAACCATTGCAATAGATAATCATGATATTAAAGATTTTGATTTACATTCTTTGAGAAGTCTGATTGGTCTAGTTACCCAAGATAGTGTTTTATTTAATGACACCATTAAAGCCAATATTGCACTTGGCAAACAAAACGCCACCGATGAAGAAATCATAGACGCTTTAAAAATTGCCAATGCCTACGAATTCGTATCTACGCTACCTAATGGTATTTACACTAATATTGGTGATAGCGGAAACAAACTTTCAGGTGGACAAAAACAACGTCTGTCTATCGCTAGAGCGGTGCTCAAAAATCCTCCAATCATGATTTTGGATGAAGCTACTTCTGCATTGGATACTGAAAGTGAAAAATTTGTTCAAGTCGCACTCGAAAACATGATGCAAAACAGAACCTCTATCGTTATTGCACACCGTCTCTCAACCATTCAAAAGGCAGATAAGATTGTGGTGATGAAAAAAGGCAAAATTGTAGAGCAAGGTACTCATGAAGAATTGATCGCGCTTGAAGGCACTTATAACAAATTAGTAACCATGCAGTCACTTGAGTAGTTAAATTTTACAACTGAGAACTGTAATAAGACAATTCAGTATAAAATTTTTAGAGGTTATGTAAGATAGAGATATATTTACATAACCTTTAATTATTTAATACCATCAGTTATGCTTTTCAAAACTATTTTAATCCTTCACATTTTATCTGGATTTACCGGGCTTCTTTTGGGTACGATTATTCTAATTCGCAAGAAAGGCGATAGCATACATAAAAAATTTGGCTTAGTTTTTACTATAGCTATGGTGACCACTGGCTTGTGTGCCTTTTATCTATCTTATGTACACCCTAACTTGTTTCTTTTTATAGTAGGCGTTTTTACCATATATTTAGCTATATCAGGCTATCGCATAGTTCAGTTAAAAAAAGCACATTTAGGTCAAAAACCAAAATTTGGTGACGCACTATTGACTATAGCAATGCTAATTTGTTCCACCCTCTTTTTTTATATTGGCATCCGTTATGTACTAGCTAAAGAATCGTTTGGGATTGTATTCTTATTATTTGGAACCGTAAGTTTACGGTTATGCTATATAGAGTATAAAGCATACTCTGGTAAAGTTAACGACACACTATACGGATTAAAAAATCATATTGGTCGCATGACAGGAGCATATATTGCTGCCTTTACAGCTTTTATTGTAGTAAATAACACCTTTGTACCAAATGTATTAGCTTGGAGTTTACCTGGAATCATTGGTGGTATTTTTATTTCTAGAACAATCAAAAAACTAAAATCAAACCAAAAAAAAATATAACGATGAATAAATTTCTTATAATAATAGTATTCATGAGTGTTGCGTTTTCAAATTATGCTCAAAACACAAAAATAGATTCAATACCGTTTACATTGAAATCGACTTTATTGGTTTTTAAAGGACAATTAAACGGTAAAATTACGGACTTCGCATTAGATACAGGTGCAGCCCTTGGTGTAGTATCAAAAGCCAAAGCAAGCACAGCTAACATTATCGTCACGGGTCAAAAGAAGATTACGGACAGCAACGAAAATAAAAACACCATGCAATCGGCCGTAATAGAAACAGTATCTATAGGTACATTTGACATAAAAAACATAAAAAGTGTTGTTTATGATATGCCATTTCTAGCCTGCACTGAAACCTATTTACTTGGAGCTAATGTAATCAACAACTTGAACTGGAAAATTGATTTTGAAAAGATGCTACTTTATGTGTCTAAAACTGTTTTCGAACCCTCTAGCGAAATGCTTGAATTGCCTATTGTCTATAAAAATAACAGACATTTTACAACCATTATCATTCAAGGCACTCCACTGAAAAATTGCTTAATCGATACTGGATATAACGATTTTTTTGAAGTTTCGAACGATGAATCTATATTTAAGAAGTTAAAAAAAGATCCAAAAAATGAAGTAGTAAGTGGTTCTAGAATAAGTATGAGCTTATCAGAAATAAAAACTAATGCTTTTGAAACACTTTCTTTTGACAATTTAGTAATAGGAAATAAACGCTTCGATAATGTAAAAATAGATAGTCGACCTGATATTGAAAAAAAGATTGGAATCAAATTTTTCTCACAATTAACTTCTGTTACCATCATTAATAATAGCACTTCGACATATCATTTACAATTATCGAACAAACCCATATCGTTACAATTGAATTTTGATGTTGATTTATTTCTAAAAAATGGCAAATTGATTGTCACCGGAAAAAATAATCATCCAGAAAGCACCGCAAAAGAGATACTACTTGAGGAAGAAGTAAAGTCAGTTAACGGCTTACAAGCTAATGATTTTAAAAATGAATGTGATTTTATTTTATGGCGTATCGAAGCTAGCAGAAATGACACAATGGAGATAGTAACAATGAAGAATAAAAAAATAACCATAAAAAAACAGGTACTTAAATCTTAAGTGAAAAAAATTAGTGAACTTTACTTAAATTTTTTACTTCTAAATTGCAGCTATGTACGTCGGCAACTCAAATATAAAGCTTCCTGAAGATCCGAACACAATCGTATGGAAATACCTAGACTTGTCTAAATTTTTAGATTTATTATTATCGAAAAAATTATTCATGTCTAGGTCCGACAAATTCGAAGATCAATATGAAGGTACCTTTAGCGAACCCACTTTTGAGGAAATCAGAAAATTATCTATAGACAATCCTGACTTTTTAAAATACTACAAAACCCATCGCGAAAAAGTAGCTATCAGTAGTTGGCATATCAATGAATACGAATCTTTTGCCATGTGGCAAATTTTTACTCAAAATAGTGAAGGTTTAGCCATACAATCTACCATAGGAAAGCTACAAAAAGCGTTGCGTTCAGAAAATCATTTTCAGCAATACATTGGAGAGGTAAATTATATTGACTACAAAAAAGAATACATTCCTTTTGATGATTTATTTTTTCCTTTTTTGTACAAAAGAAAGAGTTTTCAGTACGAGCGAGAAGTCCGTATACTAAGCGATGTGACCCAAAACAACTTAAAATTGAATGATGGATTAAAAATTAATGTGGACGTTAATCTATTAATAGAAAAAATTTACATTCATCCAAAGTCTGAGAATTGGTACAAAAATCTAGTGATTGAGTTGGTAGCAAAATTGGGATTTGATATAGCAATAGAAAAATCAGATTTAGAGAGCGATATTTTGATTTAAATTATATTGGGGAATAACTTATCGCTTTCCATTCGTTTTTATTCAAATCGATATAATTATAATGCACTACATCTTTTTGATCAAACTGCCCATTTTTATTGGTATCTTCAATAGTTCTAAAATACAATCGATTAGACGATTCAATCAAACTCCAATCAATCAACTCTTCTAAATCAGCAGAAATTTTTGTTAATTTCTCACCACTTATTACACTTAAGTATAAGGTATTGATGTCATTGGTATCTAGCTTCCCATCTTTATTAGTATCCGCATCTACCATTGTATATACCATGATTTGCTTTTTGATATGATTGGCAACGGGCTTCAAGTAAGTCGCCGTTTCAATTAAAATAGGCTTAGTACTCAAAGGACGAATTGAATCAGAACTTGTTTTTTGAAATTTTAAGTTTTGCAAAAAGCCCGTAATTTCATATTGCGCTACATTGCTGATCGTAAAACTCACATCATTTACCGCAGAGGATCCGTATCGCGATTTTGCTCCTCTCTCGTAAATACGTAAATCTCCCACAGGATGAATCAAATAATCAGTTCCTTCCATTTGAACGGGCAAATCAGCAATTTCTACTTTTGTAGAATCTAATTTTGGTACCACAGTACTTTTAGACGAATTGTCATAGATAACTTTGGGTTTCTCTGCTTCTTTTTGGCAACTTGCCATCAAAAGAACTAAAAACAAACCACTGATTATTGATTTATACTCCATGCTAAACATATTTTATTTTCAAAAGTAAACAATTCTACCAAAAACTTACGCTTAATGTTTTGAAATTGGCAGCAAAAATGAAAGTAGTAGTAATTAAAAACGTGCATTTAACTTGATGTTAAAAACTCTAGTCGTCATATAATTAGGAATACCATATTGATTTTTGGTATAGACATCACGAACCCATGTATTGGTAATAGCATTTTGATTGTTAAAAATATTAAACACTTCAAGACCAATAGCCAATTCTTGAAAACTATTGGCCCACTTACCATATTGTCTAGAAGCACTTCTATCGACTAAAAGTTTTGAGAACCCAACATCGGCACGACGATAATCTCTAAGTCTGTTTTGGTACAAATAAGGATCAGCATAAGACGGAGAACCTCCTGGCAAACCTGTATTGTACACCAAATTAAGATACAATTTCACACTAGGAATATTAGGCATATAATCTTGAAAAAGCATTGCAAACTTTAAGCGTTGATCTGTGGGACGAGCAATAAATCCTTTTCCATTACTATTTTCTTCGGTTTTTAAATATCCAAAACTTATCCAAGATTCGGTACCTGGCACAAACTCACCATTCCATCTCACATCAATTCCTTGAGCATACGCTTTCGCATCATTATTAGCTTGATAACGTATCCTAACATTGTCGATGGTATACGTATTCACATCAGACAATGATTTATAATATAGCTCTGTGACTAATTTAAAAGGGCGGTTCCATAAATTAAAACTATAATCGTTCCCGAGGACCACATGTACAGATTGCTGTGCTTTTA
This sequence comes from uncultured Flavobacterium sp., assembly GCA_963509895.1. Classification (GTDB taxonomy): domain Bacteria; phylum Bacteroidota; class Bacteroidia; order Flavobacteriales; family Flavobacteriaceae; genus Flavobacterium. The sequence goes on along the minus strand of CAUPCW010000005.1, from coordinate 14,351 downwards.
CATTAGGCTGAACTACCCCGTCACTATCACGAAGCTCTCTATAAGAAGGCGGTTGATGGTACATTCCTCCAGATAATCGAAACAAAAGATTGGCCTTGGTTTTAGGCTTAATAGTAAACTGAGCTCTTGGGCTAACGGTGAATTGCTGCTCTCCTGAAACATACCCTCCTGAAACCTGCCAACTATGCATTCTTACTCCCAAATTATACCAAACCAAACTAGTTCCTAAATTGGCTTTACGACTCCATTGCAAATAGCCCGAAAATCGATTAATGTTATTAAAATTAATTGCTCTTACATCTTGGTAAGGAGCCAAAGGGCCATTGTAAATGGTATAAGGCTCTTCTTTTTTAGGTAAAAAACGCGGAGGATTTAGTGCAAAACCAGCAGAATCAATCACTTCCCATTCACTAATTCTGTCTCGTATAGATTCACGAGTGTATTTCACTCCCCATTCTACAAGATTACTTTTCCAATCATGCATGCCTTTAAACTCTGCATTGGCAATTAAGGCATCCAAATCATTTCGAGCATGATTCAATTGTGAACCAATTCCCCTTGAAAACGAAACATCTCCCAAGGTTTCAGAACCAATATTGGTATCTACTTCTGCCAATCGATATTCTGCCAAAATATCAAAATGCTCTTTTTCTAAAGTATGAAAAACTGCTCCTATAAATTTATACGTTGAGACCTCCGAAGCCTTAAAAGTAGTTTTTATTGCTCCAAAAAACGTTTGGTACTGATCACGTTCTTGTCCTTCATAAAAAATCAATAACGCTTGCGGATTATCTATCGTGCCAAAATTAGTTTGACGCGTTAAAGGCTCATAATTGTATTTGTTTTGAGAAATATTCCCTAAAAAACTCCATTGCCATTTTGAAGAAGCTTGGAAATTGATAGCTGTTTGTATATCAACAAATGACGGAGTGTAATTGGTTTGCGTTTCTTGACTGTTGACCAATAAACTATTATTTCTATATCGAACACCAGTAATTGCTGTCCATCGTTTATCTTTTGAAATCAGATCCAAAGAGGCACTTCCTCCTAAAAAACTAGCTTCAACGGTTGCTCCAAATTGTGTTGGCTTTCGATATGTTATATCTAACACCGAAGATAACTTATCTCCAAATTTACTTTGAAAACCACCTGCAGAGAAATCAATATTTTGAATTAAATCAGTATTAGTAAAGCTCAAACCTTCCTGCTGCCCAGAACGAATCAAAAAAGGACGGTACACTTCTACTTCGTTCACATACACTAAATTCTCATCATAATTACCACCCCGAACCGCATATTGTGAGCTTAATTCGTTATTGGAATTTACACCAGCTAAAGATTTCAAAACGTTTTCGATTCCAGGATTAGCACCAGGAATATTCCTCAATGTAGCGGGGTCTATAGTCACAATCCCTTGAATTCCTTTTTTGTTATTGGCATTTACAAACACCTCACCCATCTGCTCTTCTTTCTGGCTCAAGACCAAATTAAAATCAACAACTTCATCTGAGGCTACAGTTAAAATTAATGTGGCTTTTTTGAAAGAAATATGACTAAAAACAACTGTTACTTTTTCATTTGAAGGAATCAACAACGAATAAAAGCCTTTGTTATTGGTTTGTGAAGTCAGTCCTTGAATCGTTACATTTACGTCATTGATAGGATTCTTTTTATCATCGAAAATAAATCCTTGCAATTTCCCTTTTTGAGAAAATACAGGAAACCCGATAAATATAAGGGAGAAAAAAAAGCAGATTTGGAATACTTTCAAACGAAGAACTATTTAATTATTTGACTTCTAAAAAAACGTGTTTCAAAGGTAGTAGAATTTCCCATTTGGTCCACTACAATTACTTTAAGAATATTAGCTCCTTCAGTTACGATTCCATCACTAAAATCATGTGTAAGTTGTCTTGTTTTATTATCGTGTTCCATCAAAATCCATTGATCATTTAAATAAGCATGGTACGATTTAATTCCAGATAAAGCATCATAGATAGAAAGTTTCAACTCTTTTTGAGCCGTAATCCATTTTCCTTCAATAGGCTTACCAATACTAATAACAGGGTTTACATTATCTAAAACAAGCCCATACTTTCCTAAAGTTTTTAGCCTAGCAGTAAAAGTATTTTCTTTTACAGTGGTTGGGTTATATGAAATACGCCCGCCTTCTATCCTACCCAAGAACATTTTTTCTTTATCTAATGCAGTGTGTGTAGTATCCTGTACTTGAATCGTAAAATTAGAATGTACTGGAACGGTATCATCATGCAAGGTCAATACTTTATTGGCTACCGAAAAATTTAAATCAAAATCATTATAAAAAGTATTGGCTGGAAAAGTGACCGTCCAATTCTCCTTTTCAAAAATATATTCTTTTTTAGCTTTAATAAAATAATTTGAAGGAGTCGCCTCTTTTGGAATTACAACAGCCTTCACGTCATAAGCAATTGGGATAGTGATTACTGTTTTGTTATTAAAAAAATCAGCCACCTCGATACGATAGGTTCCTGACAAATTAGGCAAAACAGAAATTATCCCATTATTCTGGTCTGTTTTTATAATACTTAAGTCGAAAGGATCGGAACGGAATAACCGCTGAATACGCTGTTGCGATTTTTTATATCTCGCATAATCTATCAAAACATTAATATAACGCATTTCATCAAATGAATATGTCCCAAATTGATACCCATAACTTGGAGTGCCATTGTAAAAAGTTTGCACATCATAAACACCATTTTTATTAAAGGAAACATCATCCATATCTGTGGCAATGATTCCAAAACCAATTTTACCATTGGCTAAAACAGGATCAGCAAGATAAGTACCATCTTTTTGCAAGGTCAAATTAATTGGAATTGGACGTAAAGATTGATTCACGCTAGTTTGACTATCTATAGGAAAAGCATAAACCGCAGTCACTTGAGGTTTTTTGGTGTCTTTTAATTGAGAATCAAATCCAAAAAATAAGGGATTAATAATGAATTCTGTTTTTGAATCTCTAATTTCAAAATGAAGGTGAGGACCTTCTGAGGCACCCGTATTACCGGATAACGCAATAAGTTGTCCTTTGGAAATTGGTAATTCATTAGGCTTTAAGAAAATCTCTACTTCAAAAGATTTTTCTTCGTACTGTTTTCTTTTTACTAATCGCTCAATGGGTTCAACTGTTTTTTGCAAGTGAGCATACACGGTGGTATAGCCATTTGGATGCGTAATATAAATCGTTTTTCCGTTGCCAAAGGTGGAGATTTTGATTCTAGAAACATAACCCTCTGCAGCAGCATAAACCGATAACCCCTCACGCTGTTGTGTTTTATAATCAAACCCAGCATGAAAATGATTGGGCCGTAGTTCACCAAAATTACCCGATAATTGCATTGGTATATCCAATGGTGACCTGAAATAATCTTTGGGATACTTCCCTTGAGCCACTAGGGCATGACAAAAAAACAATAAAAAACAGAATCGCTTCATGTAAATATTTTTGCTAAGATAACCAAAAGAGGCAAAACTCAAAACAAAACAAATTTTTTTGATTAAATACTGACTATCAGTGATTTAAATATTTTAGCACAAAAAAACACCTAAAATATTGTAATAATAAAAAGGAATACTAACTTTGTAAGATTAAGAAATGAATTGGTCATAAAATGAGTGTAATTGCAGAAATAATTGATACTCTTGAAAATAAGATTGTAAAACTTTTTTCTAAAATACAATTTCTAGAAAAAAATAATCTAGAGTTGAGAGATAAATTAACTAATGCAACACAAATCATAGCCCAACAATCTCATGAGATTGAAATGCTCAAAAAGCACTATGAAACACTCAAAATTGCCAATTCATTACTAGGCAGTGACGATAATAAAAGAGATACAAAGCTTAAAATAAATTCATTAATTCGTGAAATTGATTACTGTATAGCTCAGCTATCAGATTAAAACATGGAAGAAAAGCTTAAAATAAAAATATCAATTGCAGATAGAGTTTACCCGCTAACGGTAGACGCCTCTCAAGAAGAAGGGTTGCGAAGCGCTTCAAAAAAAATAGATATAATGATTAAGCAATTTGAAGAAAATTATGCCGTTCGAGATAAGCAAGATGTTTTGGCCATGTGCGCACTGCAATTTGCCTCTCAAGTTGAACAAAAACAAATTGACAATGCAATGAATGGTAGTGAAACCATTGACAGATTGCAAAAAATCAATGCTATTTTAGATCAACATCTCGATTAGAACGTTCTTACAATAGATTAAGATACTGCCTACATTAGTTCTTATTTGATAAACTCAACACTAACAATTTAGAATGAGCAAATCATCGTTACTATAGCAAGCCAATTCAGTTTGGAAGCTTGAACAACGAGTTAGCTCAAAACTTGTCTTTTCGAGTTTATACAATTCCACTAATGTAGGTTTTTTTATATATATAATTTAAACACAAATGGATAGTACATTATTAATAATTGTTTCAGGAATCATAGGCATTGCGGCTGGTTTTGGTATTGCTAAAATCATCGAGAAAAGCAACATTTCCAATTTAATAAAAAATGCTAAAAAAGAGGCTTCTTCCATTTTAAAAGATGCCAACTTAGAAGCTGAAAATATTAAAAAAGACAAAATTCTTCAAGCAAAAGAGAAATTCATCGAATTAAAATCAGAGCACGAGCAAGTAATTTTAGCCAGAGACAAAAAAGTAGCCGAAGTAGAAAAAAGAGTTCGTGATAAAGAATCTCAAATTTCAAGTGAACTGTCCAAAGCTAAAAAAATCAATGACGATTTTGACGCCAAAAAAGCAGAATTCCAAGCTAAAATTGAAGTTCTTGACAAAAAACAAGTAGAGGTAGAAAAACTACACAAAAGTCAATTACAACAGCTAGAAGTAATTTCTGGATTATCAGCCGAAGAAGCAAAAGAACAATTAGTAGAAGGATTAAAATCTGAAGCTAAATCTAAAGCGATGTCTCATATTCAAGAAACTATTGAAGAGGCTAAATTAACTGCACAACAAGAAGCCAAAAAAATCATCATCAATACTATTCAACGCGTAGGTACTGAAGAAGCTGTTGAAAACTGTGTTTCAGTATTCAATATCGAATCCGATGATGTCAAAGGTAGAATCATTGGCCGAGAAGGCCGAAATATTAGAGCGCTTGAAGCGGCTACAGGAGTAGAAATCATTGTTGACGACACTCCAGAAGCCATTATCCTTTCTTGTTTTGACCCTGTTCGAAGAGAAATTGCTCGATTGTCTTTGCATAAATTGGTAACCGATGGACGTATACACCCTGCAAGAATAGAGGAAGTCGTAGCCAAAACTGCGAAACAAATCGATGACGAAATTATAGAAGTTGGAAAACGTACCGTTATTGATTTGGGTATTCATGGATTACACCCTGAATTAATCAAAGTAGTAGGTCGAATGAAATATCGTTCTTCATACGGGCAAAATTTACTACAACACTCTCGTGAAGTTTCTAAGCTTTGTGGAATTATGGCTGCAGAATTAGGCTTGAATGTAAAATTGGCCAAAAGGGCTGGTTTACTTCATGATATTGGAAAAGTGCCTGATGCTGAAAGCGATTTACCACACGCCTTATTAGGTATGCAATGGGCAGAAAAATATGGTGAAAAAGAAGAAGTATGTAACGCAATTGGAGCACATCACGACGAAATCGAAATGAAATCTTTACTATCACCAATCATTCAGGTTTGTGATGCCATATCAGGAGCAAGACCTGGAGCAAGAAGACAAGTATTAGATTCTTACATACAACGTCTGAAAGATTTGGAAGAGGTTGCTTATGGCTTTACGGGAGTTAAAAACGCTTATGCCATTCAAGCAGGTAGAGAATTACGTGTAATTGTTGAAAGCGAAAAAGTTTCTGATGACAATGCAGCATCTTTATCTTTCGAAATTTCTCAGAAAATACAAACCGAAATGACCTATCCAGGACAAGTAAAAGTTACCGTGATTAGAGAAACAAGAGCGGTTAATATTGCTAAATAACTCTAAATAAAACGCATAAAAAAGGCTTCCAAATGGAAGCCTTTTTTATGCGTTTATCATTCTTATACTGGTTTTTTGAAATAAATTTTGAATGTGGACCCCAAGTGTAAAGTACTTTCAACTTCTATTTTTCCTCCCATATTTTCGATTTGATTTTTGGTTAAATACAGTCCTACTCCACGGGCATCATTGTTTTTATGAAATGTTTTATACAATCCAAAAATAGAATCTTTATACTTATTCAAATCAATACCTAAACCGTTATCTTTTATATTCAAAATAATAAAATCGTCGTTTTCATCTGAAGTAAAAATAATTTTAGGTACTTTTTTTTGATCAGAATATTTAATAGCATTAGTAACGATATTCAACAAAATACTTTCTAGATAAGCAGGCAAACAATCGATGGTCGCGCTACTTTGAATATAATTTAGCACGACAATATCTTTTTGCTTAATAGAATCATGCAATACATCTAAAACTTTATTGATGTATACATTTAAATTCAAGTGCTCTATCTCTTTGTCCTTTACGGTATGAATGTTAACTAAATCATTCAAATTCTCAATGGTTGAAAATAATTCATCAGAAACAATTTGAATATTACTCAACGTATCAAAATCAGAAAGTAATTCTTCTTTATGCAAGTCCAATAAAGATTTAATATTTCCACTATGAGTGCGCAAATTATGGGATACAATATGGGCAAAATTGAGTAGCTTATTGTTTTGAGTATTTAAAATTTCAAGCATTTTTGCCAACTCCAATTCTTTTTCCTTTTGATCAGAAATATCAGTATGAGTTCCTACGATGCGTAATGGCTTACCCTCTGTATCTCGTTCAATGACTTTTCCTCTATCCAAAATCCACTTGTAACGACCATTACACAAAACTCTATGACAGGTTTCGTAGAAAGGAATTTTATTTTCGAAATGAAGGTTAATGTTGCCATAATATTCCCCACGATCATCAGGATGCACACGTTCGTCCCATTCTTCGGGAGTGGCCACTAAATCAGATTCTGTCAGTTCTAGAATTTTCATCGATTCCGAGGAATAATATACTTTTCCGGTAACCAAATCCCAATCCCACACGCCTCTATCAGATGCTTGCACTGCAAAATGATAACGCTCATCAGCCAGACGCATTCTAATCTCTTGCTCTTTTACGTCGGTAATATCTGAGATTAAACCATAAAAAACAATCTCGTTATTGTCATTCTTTTTTGGTGTAGCATCAATTCGAATCCATTTATACCCACTATCCGGCAGTAACAACCTAAACTCAATATCCCAAACTTCAATATTGGTAATTGCACGCTCATAGGATGCAACAAAACCTTTTAAATCGGGTTCGTATATTGTATAATTAGATAATTTATAGGAGTCTTCTATAAATTCACTAAATGAAAATTCATTAAAGAAATCAATTGGTTTACTCAAAAAATCAAAGGCAATTTGACGATCGGCATTGACACGAATTTGAAATATAATATTAGGAAGCTGCTTGATTAAACTTTCGTATAGTTTATTTAAATCTTCTGGATTTCTACTTTTTGCAAATATCATCTGTTAGTATTCTTTCATTTGGATAAAAATACTAAAACTTTCAATGAAACTAACATTTAGCTATAACTTAGTTAAAAAAACTTAATCTCTATGTCTTTTCTTTTCGTGGATGATAAGACTGCATTACTTGTTTTAAAAAAGAACGATCCAAATGCACATAAATCTCAGTAGTTGTAATAGATTCGTGCCCTAACATCAATTGAATAGAACGAAGATCAGCTCCATTCTCCAACAAATGAGTGGCAAAAGAATGTCTGAATGTATGAGGACTAATCTTTTTATTGAGCTCAATCAAGTCGGCTAGTCTGTTGATAATGGTAAAAATCATAGCTCTTGTCAATTGTCGGCCTCGACGGTTTAAAAACAAAGTGTCTTCAAACCCTTTTTGAATGGGCAAATGAACGCGAATAGTTTCTTTGTAAATGGAGATATATTTTTGAGCCAACTCGCCAATGGGAACAAAACGCTCTTTGTTGCCTTTTCCGTGTATTTTGACAAAACCTTCTTCAAAGAAAAGATCAGAAATTTTCAAACCGACCAATTCAGACACTCGAAGACCACAACCATATAAAGTTTCTAGCATAGCCCGATTGCGTTCCCCTTCATTTGAAGTTAAATCAATTGCTAAAATCAAATCATCAATTTCTGAAACCGATAAAGTATCCGGCAGTTTTCTTCCCAATCTAGGCGATTCAATCAACTCCATTGGATTATCTACTCGATAATCTTCAAAAATCAAATACGAAAAAAAACTTTTTAGTCCAGAAATAATTCGGGCTTGAGATCTCGCGTTAACTTCTTTAGCAACCTCATAAATAAACTGCTGCACTGTTTCTTCGGCAATAGTTAGAGGAGAAACTGTTATGTTTTGAACAGACAAAAACGAACAAAGACGTTCAATATCCAAAGTATAATTAGTAATAGTATTGGCCGATAAACCTCTTTCTATTCTAAGATACGATTGATATTGCTTGATATAATTAGTCCAACTCATGCTACAAAGAAAGGTAATTTTTAGGCATAAAAAAACCTCCTTTTTAGGGGAGGTTCATATAGTAAAAAAAAGAATTACAATTTAAAAGCAACTCCAAGATTTAAAGAAGAAAAAGTTCCTCCATCAACAGAAATTCCTTTGTAACCTAAAAACAAATCTGTTTTGCCAAAAGAATATCCAACTTTTGGTTGGTACAAAAACCCACCATCATTCTCACTTGGAGCAACACCAATTGCATACCCTAAATCTAAACCTAAGAAAAATTTATCAGATAAAGAATATTGAGCAGTACCATAAACTGGAAGAAAACCAGCATCTTCGTATTGAACTTCAATCGGCCCAAAATTTACAGTTTTTCCAAGATAATGAGCATAACCAGCTCCAAAACCAGCTTCAAACTTATCAGAAACTTTCCATGTGTAAGCAACATCAACACCTAAGTTTAAAGAATAACTATCTTTAATATCCCCTAATGGTAATCCTAAATTAGCCCCTACTTTAAAACCACCATCTTGTGCATTAGCAAATGCGAAACCAAATACTGCAACAGCAGTTAAAATAATTTTTTTCATTTTTTTGTTTGTTTATTAAGATTATTCCGCTAAACTAATGATTCAAAATGAAATAAAAAAAGAGTTAAGAAAAACAAAACCTTAATTAAAACATTTAGAAACATTAGAAAAAAATAAATACATGTTTTAAAAAACTAATTACTAGATGATTATAAAAATCCGCCTCACTAAAATCAGGTATTTTTAATAAAACTTGCATAAATACTTATTTTAACAAGATAAACCACAATAATTATTTTGGAAAGCATTTAAAAATGTCGTTATTTCGCAACACAAAATCATATCGTTATTTGCTTCATAATTAGAAAAAGCAATATTTAAAAATTAATGGAGTTTAATACAATAACAATTCACTATTAAAAAAAAGAAAATGAAAAAAATCATTCTTATCGCTGCTTTTGCTTTGTTTGGAACCCTAACTACACAAGCACAATTATTACATTTAGGAGCTAAAGTTGGTATCAACTATGCTAATCTTACGGGTTCTGATATTACAGTTAATTCAGAAAACTACAAATCTGATGCTATTACTGGTTACCATATTGGTTTATTGGCTGAAGTAAAATTGACAGACAAATTCGGAATACAACCAGAACTTTTGTATTCTACTCAAGGAGCTAGTTATAAAAATGCAATCAAAGAAATCAAAAATGAATTAGGTTACTTATCTATTCCTGTGATGGCAAAAATCTATTTAAACAATACGTTCAGCTTAGAATTAGGTCCACAAGCCTCATTTTTATTAAGCGAGAAAGACAATGTTAGCTTAGAGGACTCAAAAACTTTTGACTTTGCCATTGCTGGTGGTTTAGGAGTTAAAATTACCAAAAGCCTATTTATTCAAGGGCGTTATGGACTAGGATTGACAGAAGTTTCAACCAATGCAAAAGCCAAAAATTCTGTGGTACAAGTTTCTGCAGGATTTATGTTTTAATAAAAACAAATTCAACTACAAAACCGTACTATTATTTAGTACGGTTTTTTTATTTTTACCAAAAACAATAACTATGCAAATTGCTATAATTAACGGACCCAATCTTAATTTATTAGGAAAACGTGAACCTGAAGTATACGGAACAGCAACCTTCGAAGATTATTTTGAAACGCTAAAAACAAAGTTTCCTACTGTTCATTTTACTTACTTTCAAAGCAATATCGAAGGAGAATTAATCGATAAAATTCAAGAATACGGATTTACCTATAACGGAATCATTCTTAATGCTGGTGCTTATACCCATACCTCTATTGGGATTGGCGATGCCGTAAAAGCTATCACTACTCCAGTTATAGAAGTACATATTTCCAATACTTTTTCAAGAGAAAGTTTTAGACATCAATCCTATATTTCTGGAAATGCCAAAGGTGTAATTCTAGGGTTCGGTTTAAAAAGTTACGAACTCGCGATTCAATCTTTAATATAATCTTATGAAAATTAGTACAATAAATTAACAACTTTTTGTGATGTAAGTTTTTTCATCTGTTTAATTTTACAAAAAAAAAGCAGATGAAACAATTTTACTTTTTACTTCTAGTGTTACTTACTTCTCCAATTATTGCACAAATAAAAGGAACTATTACTGACGAAAAAGGAAAGCCATTGCCTTTTGTTTCCGTAATTATTCAAAATTCCTATTCAGGTACTACCACCAACGACAAAGGAAAATACGAACTAAATCTCAAAAAAGAAGGCGAATACACCTTATTATTTCAGTTCCTTGGTTATAAAACTGTAAAGAAAACGATTCACTACGAAAAAACACCAATAACAATTGACATTCAGTTATCGGAAGAGAATTACAACCTCAACGAAGTAGTCATCAATCCAAAAAATAATCCTGCTAACGCCATTATCAAAAGTGCGATTGCAGCACGAAAAGAAAACGCTGAAAAAACAGCCCGATTCACCGCCGATTTTTATTCCCGTGGATTGTTCAAAATCAAAAATCTGCCTAAAAAGATTTTAGGAATGAAAATAGAAATGCCAGACGAAATGACCACTGGTTTAGATTCAACTGGAAGTGGTATTTTATATCTATCAGAAACGGTTTCAAAACTCACCTTCGAAAAACCAAACAACTACAAAGAAAAAATTATTGCTTCTAAAATCTCGGGCAACGACAAAGGCTTTAGTTACAATACCGCTCGCTCTTCATTTTACGATTTTTATGACAATACAGTCGATTTTGATGCAAAAATGATTTCGCCCATAGCTAGCAATGCCTTTCAATATTATAAATACAAACTCGAAAGCACTTTTTTTGACGAAAGCAATCATCAAATCAACAAGATTAAAGTCATTCCAAGACGCGACAAAGAACCTGTCTTTGAAGGGTACATTTATATCATAGAAGACAGTTGGGCAATTTACGCTGTTGATTTCGACATCAAAGGCTATCGTATGCGCAATGAATTCACGGAAGTGATGACCTTAAAACAAAATTTCAATTACAATTCCAAAACTAAAATTTGGAGCAAAAATGCCCAAAGCCTAGCATTTACAGCAGGCGCTTTCGGAATCGGATTTTCAGGCACCTTCAATTATGTGTACAGTAATTATGAATTCTTTGACGCTTTTGACAAAAAAACCTTTGGCAATGAAATCGTAAGTTTTGAAAACAACGCCAACAAAAAAGAAGATGCTTTCTGGGAAAGCACAAGACCCATCCCACTCACTGAAGAAGAGAGTAAAGATTATATCAAAAAAGATAGCATTCAAACCATACGTTCGTCCAAAACGTATTTGGATTCTATCGACCTTAAACGAAATAAATTCAAACTATTAGACCCAATAACAGGCTACAATTATAGAAATACTTTCAAAAAATGGTCATTCGATTATGCTGGATTACTAGATGTAAGTTCCTTAACTTTCAATACGGTTCAAGGTTTCAATCTTGATTCTGGCTTTACCTATCGCAAATGGGATGATGAATCTGGAAAAAGCACAGCCATTGCAACAACTTTCAATTATGGTTTTTCAGACGAGCGTCTTCGAGTGGTCGGAAATTTTAGCCATCGTTTTAACAATCAAAATTACGCTACAATTTGGGTTGCTGGAGGAACCGCTGTTAAGCAATTCAACGAAAACAATCCAATTTCCCCTTTTATCAATTCGATAAGCACACTCTTCTTCAAAAACAATTTTATGAAATTGTACAACAAAGAGTTTTTCAATGTAGCTTATTCTCAAAATATAGCCAACGGCATCAACTTTACCGGAAAACTAGAATACAGCCAACGCAAACCATTATTTAATACAACTAACTATACCTTTATCAAAAATGACGACCTTTATTCTTCAAACAATCCTTTGGATCCTAATGATTATTCAACTGCTGGTTTCACAACTCATCAGTTACTAAAAGCCAATTTGAACTGGCGTATTAACTTTGGTAACCAATACATTTCTCGCCCTGACGGAAAATTCAACCTAAGAAACGACAAGTATCCAACTGTGCTTTTAGGATACGAAAAAGCCTTCGCCGCTAGTCAAAAAAACTACGAGTACGATTTAATTAGTGCTCGTGTGCTATATGATCTTCCGTTGGCTAACAAAGGCGATTTGGGTGTAAATCTAAGAGCAGGCAAATTCTTCAATGCCGAAAACATTGCTTTCATGGATTACAAACATTTCAACGGCAACCAAACGCGAATTGGCCAAACGGAACGCTATTTAAACGTTTTCAACCTGTTACCTTATTATAGCCAAAGCACAAACGATGCCTATTTTGAATTCCATTCTGAGTACAACGACAATGGTTTTATCATGAACAAAATTCCGGGACTCAACCTTTTAAAAAGTAGTTTAATGCTCGGATTTCACAACTTGGCTATTCCAAATCAAAAACCTTATCAAGAAATCAGCATAGGCCTTGATAACTTAGGGTTCGGAAAATTCAAACAGTTTAGAGTAGATTATGTGCGTTCTTACCAAAATGGTTTCCAAGGTGACGGTGTAATTTTTGGACTAAAATTCTTGAACATATTAGAATAATTAAGAGCAGAAAAAATAGGATTTCTGGCTAGCAAAGTCCCGTCATCCGCTATATCTTTTTTTATTTTACCCTGTCAGGGTTCAAAACCCAGACAGGGTAAAATAAAAAAAGGATGCCGCTACTACCGGGGCTATAAGGAAGCATCTTACCTTTTTGTGTCAGTAACGCCTAATAATTAATTCGGTTCTACATGAATCAAAACATGTCCCAAAGAAGGAATTTTTGCTCGAAGGGTATCTTTTAAATCATGTGCAATATCATGTCCTTCTCTAACTGTAATAGTACCATCTACCCTTGCGTGCAAATCTACATGATACTGCATTCCTGCTTTTCTAATAAAACATTTCTCAGTATCTAGCACCCCTGGAACCGTTAAGGAAACAACTCTAATTTCCTCCACCAATTCATCATATAGATGTTCATCCATTATCTCGCTCAAAGCGGGTCTAAATATTTTATAGCTATTGAATAAAATAAAACTAGAAGCAAAAAGAGCCGCCCAATCATCGGCAGATTCATAACCTTTCCCGAAATAAAGCGCAATAGAAATACCTAAAAAAGCAGCAACCGAAGTAATGGCGTCGCTCCTATGATGCCAAGCATCGGCTTTCAAAGAGGAACTATTAGTTTCTTTACTCCTTTTCATCACTAGTTGAAACGAATACTCCTTCCAAATGATAATGGCTCCCAAAACATAAAGTGTCCAAGATTTAGGTAATTCATGAGGCGTTCCAATGTTTTGAATACTCTCATAAGCAATGATAGTAGCCGAAGTAATCAAAAAACCCACTACCAAAAACGTAATCAAAGGTTCCGCACGACCATGACCATAAGGATGATTGTCATCGGCAGGTTTATTAGAATATTTGATTCCAAAAAGCACCAAAAAAGACGCAAAAATATCAGTAGTAGATTCAATAGCGTCCGCGATTAACGCATAAGAATTTCCGAAAAAACCCGCTAATCCTTTTACAATAGCCATAGAAGTATTACCAATAATACTGAAATAAGTTGCTTTTATAGCTGTTTGTTCGTTAGTCATAAATTAGTCCTTAGTCCTTAGCAATTAGTCCTTAGCAATTAGTCAATTTGGCTAATTACTAAGGACTAAAACTAATTATTAATTTTAAGCGAATTGTTGATTTAGTAAAAACTAATATTTTATTTGATTAAGATTTAGCAACTAGTCCATTGAGCTATTCACTAT
>CAUPCW010000004.1:0-79150 GCA_963509895.1 uncultured Flavobacterium sp. | reverse complement strand
TTTCCCTTTGATATTTCTATCCGCCGAACAAGAAACTCCTAATCCTACTGGACAAGAAGCAGCATGACGCGGCAAACGAATGACACGAACATCGTGTGTGAAATATTTACCTCCAAATTGTGCTCCAATCTGGCTTTCTTGACAAATGATTTGTACTCTTTTTTCCCACTCCAAATCACGGAAAGCTTGTCCTGCCATGTTTCCAGAAGTAGGCAAATGATCAAAATAACCTGCAGAAGCTTTTTTTACAGCTGACAAATTCGCCTCGGCAGATGTTCCTCCAATCACCAGAGCCAAGTGATAAGGTGGACAAGCAGATGTTCCCAAATCCATGATCTTAGCACGAATAAAAGCATCTAAGGATTTCTCATTTAATAATGATTTCGTTTGTTGGTATAAATACGTTTTATTCGCTGAGCCTCCACCTTTGGCTAAAAACAAAAATTCATACGACGCGCCTTTTTTAGCATAAATATCAATTTGAGCAGGAAGATTCGACCCTGAATTTTTTTCTTCAAACATGCTAATGGGCACAATTTGAGAATAACGAAGGTTTTTTTCTTGATAAGTATTAAAAATCCCTCTAGACAAATACTCTGCATCATCAACACCAGTGTATACATTTTCTCCTTTTTTGGCCATGACAATCGCTGTCCCTGTATCTTGACAAGAAGGCAATTCCCCATCGATAGCTACTACGGCATTTTGCAATAAATTATACGCTACAAAACGATCATTATCGGTCGCTTCTGGGTCATCCAAAATGGCTCTTAACTTTTCTAAATGCGAAGTACGTAGCATAAAAGAAACGTCTCTCATAGCTTCTTGAGCCAATAACTCCAGACCTTTCGGGTCAACGCTTAAAATCTCACGTTCGCCTAATTGTTCCACTTTTACATACTCGGAAGTAATTTTTCGGTATTGGGTTTCGTCTTTTAAAATTGGATAAGGATCCTGGTATATAAAGTCCATACTGTATTATTTTTTTATGAAAGGTAAAGATAAGAATTGTTGAAATACCTACTATTGATTTTTGCTAGCTCTTCTTTTAGAATGGGTATAAATTAAAACATCATTATTGTAGAATTGCTTTTATTTCCTGTCAGCTGCACTATTAATAAGACACACTATTTACATTCACCCAACGGATTAAAATCCGTTGCTACAATACATATCGTTCCTCCGGAACTAGATTGTTTTATTTTTATCCATCAACGGATTAAAATCCGTTGCTACAATATATATCGTTCCTCAGGAACTATTGCGCGTTAAAAAGAGCCATCGGCTCGGTCCATTTTGTAGCAACGGATTTTACGTTGATTGCGTGTTTCATTTTGTTGCAACATATTTCAATCCGTTGACCGTGTATGATTATTTTATTATAATAATTTAAAAAAACCAGCTCGCCACGAAAATAGCCGTAATGACACAAATCACGTCTACCAACAACATCGTTCCTAAAGCATAACGGGTATTTTTGATATTTACCGAACCAAAATAAACCGCAATTACATAAAAAGTGCTTTCGGCGCTGCATTGAAAAATACTGCTAAGTCTTCCGGTCATCGAATCGGCTCCAAAAGTATTCATCGAATCGATCAAAAAGCCGCGAGATCCTGCCGAGCTAAACGGTCTGAGCAAAGCTACTGGCAACGCATCGGTGATTTGTTTATTAACTCCCATATTAGAAAAGGCAAAAGCTACCCAATTACTCACTATTTCGAATAAACCACTATTTCGGAACAAAGAAATAGCGACCAACATACCCAAAACATAAGGAAAAATGGTTACTCCTGTTTTTACTCCATTATTGGCTCCCGTTACAAACGCTTCGTAAACGGTAGTGCCAGCCTCTGTAAATTTCTTTTCTTTTACAAAAGATAAAATCAGCGTAAAAGCAATAATGGCTACTAAAATTAAAGCCGATAGATTAGAAGTAAAATAATTTTTACCGATTAAATCCAAATGATTCACATACATCAATAAACCTACAATAGCGGCGATTAAAACCATTAATCCTAGCACTAACGAAGCACTTTTAAAATTGATTTTTTGTTTTATACCTACAATTAAGAAAGCCGCAATAGTTCCTATAAAAGAAGTAATAATACAAGGCAACATTACATCGGCTGGATTGCTAGCTCCTGCTGCTGCACGATAACCAATGATAGAAGTAGCAATCAATGTAAGTCCCGAAGCATGCAAACACATGAACATGATCTGCGCGTCACTGGCTTTATCTTTTTCGGGGTTGATGGTTTGCAAACTTTCCATCGCTTTTAATCCAAAAGGTGTGGCGGCTGAATCTAACCCTAAGAAATTTGCAGCAAAATTCAAGGTCATATAGGAAATCGAAGGATGATTTTTAGGAATACTAGGAAATACTTTTACAAATACTGGACTCAATACTTTGGCTAGTCTTTCAGAAGCTCCTGAAATGATTAATAATTCCATTAATCCACAGAAAAAAGCCAGGTACGCCATCAATGGCAAGATCAAATCGAGCAACGTACTTTTACATGTTGGCAAGAGCCCATCAGATTTTTGAACGCCGCTAAACACTTTTACCACTTTGTTTTTATAGACATAAGTTGTGTCTGCATTTAGGGTGTCTCGGTTGATGACCATGGTTTGATCGGGTGCCTTTTTGAGACTGTCTTTGATAAAAACAGGCATTTGCTCTAGGTAATGTTCCGATAGTAAAATAGGATCGTCTTTTTTACCATTCAAAACATGATCGATAGTATAACTGTTGCCCGAAAACAAACTCACTACTACAAAAAGGATGGAAGAAATAAATATAACCAACCAAAATCTACTCAATACCATAATATCTAATTTTTGTAAATGTAATAATTAATTCATAAATCACTTTTAAGTATTGCATTAAAGGCTCAGCTTAATCGAACAAAAACTTCGCCTTTGACCAGATATTTCTATGCTATAAAAACGCCATCCCAAATACCAATCAATGGTTTTAAGACTTAATGCAACAAGAATAGTGAGCTGTATTTTTTTTAATAGTAAATTCTAAAGAAAGCTGATAATTTACTTCAAATAAACACTATCTTTGTTTAACTTTTACATTTTAATGTTAAACAAAATAATTTTATTTTTAGTACAATGAAAAATAAAAAACCCGACAATGTAGTCTACTCAGACGTGAACGGCTATAATGCTTCCCTATTACCCTATGCGACAACAGTTGGTGCTCCAGTCATAAAAACAGATGATGTAGTGGCTTGGAAGACTCGAGGAATTCATCAAGTGAATAAAGAATTTGAAGATAAGTTTAGTCAACTCAAAGAGCAGTACCAAAAATTAATTGAAGAATATGAACTAAATGATTTAGTGTACAATAGTAAATTTTCATTTGAACCTGTAATTGGTGAAATTTATCATATGTATGCCTCGAATGATGGCACTAATTTTTTGTCTTTAATTGGCCCTCATGAATGGAATAAAGAACACATAGCTTCATTCAAACTCAATAGCGATAAAAAATGGCTTAAAATAGAGCCCTTCAAAATTTTGTTTACAGACATTTAAAAAATTCCAAAAAAGATACCATTCAGAATACTATCAACACAATTTTACTAATTTCTCTCAAGGCGCTATTGCATTATTTTGAATAAAAAAGCCATAAATATTGTTTGGTTCAAACGGGACTTGCGTACACTAGATAATGAAGCTCTTTTTAATGCCCATGAATCTGGATTGCCCTTGTTGCTATTGTATTGTTTTGAACCTTCTGTAATGAAATATGATGATTCAGATGTGCGGCATTGGAGATTTGTACATGAATCCATACAAGACTTACAACAAAAATTGAAAACGGTAAACTCACAAATACATGTTTTTCATCAAGAGACCCCAACTGTTTTTAAAGCTATACAAGCTATTTACGATATAAAAACTGTTTTTTCGCATCAAGAAATTGGTAATAAAGTTACTTATGATAGAGATGTATCACTTCAAAAATATTTTCAACAAAACGATATCTATTGGAAAGAATTTCAAATGCATGGCGTAATTCGAAGATTAAAATCAAGAACGGATTGGGATAAACGCTGGGAACAAGTAATGAGGTCTGAGCCTAAAATAGTGAACATTCATGATTTGAATTGCATTCTTCTAGAACCAAAGGAATATGATGCAATAAAAGGAAAACCCTTGGATAAAGCCATTACAACTCGAGATAAAAATTTCCAACAAGGAGGCGAAAACTTAGCTTGGCGGTATCTAGATTCATTTGTTAAAGAGCGACATGTTAATTACAGCAAACACATTTCAAAACCTGCTTTGAGTCGCAAAGGCTGTAGCCGAATGTCTCCGTATTTAACTTACGGAAATATAAGTATGCGAATGGTCTATCAATATACCCATCAGCATTATGAACGTTCTCCAAACAAAAGAGCGATGGGCAACTTTGTATCAAGACTGCATTGGCATTGTCATTTTATCCAAAAATTTGAAGACGAATGCAGTATGGAATTTGAGAATGTCAACAAAGCCTATGACCTTTTAGTAAAACCAAAAAACGAAACATACATCAAAGCTTGGCAAGAAGGCAAAACGGGTATTCCAATTGTTGATGCATGCATGCGTTGTTTGGTCACTACCGGCTATCTGAATTTCAGAATGCGAGCCATGATTGTATCCTTTTTTACATTCAATTTATGGCAAGACTGGCGCGAACTTCATTTTCTTGCAAGACAGTTTCTAGATTACGAACCCGGCATACATTATCCCCAATTACAAATGCAATCGGGCACAACGGGAATTAACACCATTCGCATTTACAGTCCTATTAAAAACTCCGAAGAGCACGATCCTGAAGGAATTTTTATCAAACAATGGTTGCCAGAGCTTAACGATATTCCTGTTTCATTACTACATCAACCCTGGAAAATGAACATAATAGAACAGCAATTTTATAATTGCATTATCGGAGAAGACTATCCACAACCCATAGTAAATATTGAAGAAACCAGAAAATATGCTAGTGATATTGTATGGAGTTTTAGAAAAAAAGACGACGTTAAAGAAGAAGGAAAACGAATTTTGAAAAAACATGTTTCCAATCCAAACGCTAGGAGAAAACAATCAAAAAACAAAAAAACAAAATGAGTGTATTTTTAAAAGCCAACTGGGAACATATTATTATGGCCAATTACATAATAGCTCCAGAAATACTCAAGCCTTATTTGCCAAAAGGAGTAGAATTGGATTTATTTCAAGGAAATGCATATGTAAGTCTTGTTGGATTTATGTTTAAAAACACTAAGATTTTCAATATTCCTATTCCTCGTTTAGGAACATTTGAAGAAATTAATTTGAGGTTTTATGTCATTCGCAAAGAAGATAATCAAATCAAAAGAGGCGTTGTATTTATAAACGAAACCATTCCGTATCGCATTGTTGCTTGGATGGCCAATACATTATACAAAGAACATTATACTGTTGTTCCTACTCAACATCAAATCAAAAAAGAGCTACATACAAACAAAGTGAAATTTGAATGGCTTTTGAATAAAAAATGGAACAGTCTATTTGTTGAAGCTAACAATGAAGCAAATTCTATGCAATCGGGAAGTTTAGAGGAGTTTATTTACGAACATTATTATGGTTATACCAAAATAGATGCTACAAAAACACTCGAATACAAACTACAACATCCCAGTTGGAAAACTTACAGTATTTTGAATCATGCAATTGATTGTGATTTTGAAGCTATGTATGGCAAACCCTTTTCTGTTTTGAACACCACGATACCCGAAGCTATTTTTATGGCACAAGGTTCGTCTGTAAAAATTGAATGGGAACGAAAGAAAGTAAAAGACTAAAAAATATCTTTTTACACATGAATAATTTCCTCATCAATCAGTAAGTCTTCTCTGCGAAGACGAAGGAAAATCTGTGCCACGGCAATGGTGTCTTTTTCGCAATAGGTTACGATGCGATCGATGTCTTTCTCAACATAAAAAACATGTCCTACTTGGCTGCCATCAATGTCTCCTTTTGGGGAAGGAATTCCGAGTACTTTGCATAGTAACTTCAAGGAAGTAAAATGTTTGTAATCGCCAAACTTCCATAATTCTAAGGTATCCAAGTGCGGAATTTCCCAAGGTTTTTTGCCAAATAAATTGAGTTTATCAGGAATGGGCATTTGGTTAATGATCATTCTTCTTGCTAAAAACGGAATATCAAATTCTTTGGCGTTATGACCACACAATACGTGTTGCGGCTGATTAAAATGATTGTTGATAAGATTACTAAAATCCTTCAATAGCTGTTTTTCTTCTCCAAAAAAAGAGGTTACTCTAAAATTACGAATGTCCCCTTTGATGATAAAATACCCTACCGAAATGCATACAATTTTTCCAAACTCGGCCCAAATTCCTGCACGGTCATAAAATTCTTCCGGTGTAAAATCATCTTTACGTTGGTATTGTGTTTTGTGATCCCAAAGGGCTTTCATTTCGTCATCCAAAGTATTGAAGTTTTCTACTTCAGGTACGGTTTCTATGTCTAGAAAAAGAATGTTATTGAGGTTTATTTTTTCGATCATAAATAAATTTTAAACACGAATTTTCACTAACTATTGAAGTTCTAAATTTAGGTAATTTTGTAATCTGATTCGTCAAATTTTGTGAAAAATAGTTTCGCTTTTCTTAAAACAAACTTTGTTGTGCAGTTGGGTTTTCGTGCTCCAATAGCCATTTTTTGCGCCACAATCCGCCAGCATAACCCGTTAGTGAACCATCGGTGCCAATGACTCTGTGGCAGGGCACTACAATCCATAGCGGATTTTTTCCGTTGGCCGAAGCTACGGCGCGAATGGCCTTGACATCGCCTAATTTTTTGGACAAATCCATATAACTACAGGTTTTTCCGTACGGAATTTCGAGTAGGGCTTGCCACACTTTTTGTTGGAATTCGGTGCCTTTGGGATTACGTTTGAAATCAAAATGGGTTCGGTTGCCTTGAAAATAGTCAGTAAGTTGGATAACGGCTTCTTGCAAAACAGTTGGTATTACAGAGGAAGCTATACCTTCATCTGAAACAGAAATTACCGAGATTCCGTTTTCGTCGCCAGTTATTTTTGCGATTCCTAGTGGTGTATTGATAGCAACGGTTTCCATAAGTTGGTGTGAATTGAACCGCAAAGTACTAAAAGTTTTTGGATCAATAGTGGTGGTTGCCCCACGGATTGAACAGATGAAACGGATGTAAAAAAACTTAAATGACCTTACATACCTTACATGGTTTAAAAAAAATAACCACAAAGCTCGCAATGAGAAAACTTAAATGACCTTAAATGCCTTACATGGTTTAAAAAAATAACCACAAAGCTCGTAATGAGAAAACTTAAATGACCTTAAATTTCTTATATGGTTTAAAAATTTTAGACATTGACCGGAATACTTATATGTCTAATATGTCTAAAAAAAAAGAACCATTCGTTTGTACCAATGGTTCTTGTGTGGTGTAGCCCTGATCGTAACGGCATCCTTTGCCGCCGGGGTTCGGCGGGAAAGATACAGTGAAGAGCAGGAAGTAGCTCCTAATTCTTCGCTCAGGATTTTTTTATTTCAAATTGGAATAGATGTAGGCTTCTAATCCTTTTAATTCTTCTTCGGACATGGCTTTTGTGATGGCGAAATTGGCCTTCATAATGTCGTACTGACTTGGATCTATAATGGGTTTTGCTTCTTCTTTGAGGAAGGCAACTAGGTCTCCGTTTTTCTCTTTGTACGTTTTGGCAATGTCTTGCAGGCTTGGGCCAATAAGTTTGGCGTCTACTTTATGGCAGGCAATGCAGGCTCCTTTATTCTCAAAAAGTTCTTTGCCTAATGCCTCGGGCGTTGCAGCTGTTTCGGTTTTTGTATCAGATGACGTTGGAGTACCAAAGGGTTCTGTGCTTTCTTTTTTACAAGAAAAAACAAGAATAGCTACTGCAATGATTACTATTTTTTTCATGTTTTATTGATTTAAAAGTATCGCAGCTTCTTTGGCAAAATACGTTGAGATTAAACTAGCTCCAGCTCGCTTGATACACATTAATTGTTCCATCATAATTTTGTCATGATCGAGCCAACCTCGCTCTGCTGCGGCTTTAATCATAGCATATTCGCCCGAAACATGGAAAACCGTTACGGGGACATTCACGGCATTTTTTACCTCACGCACGATGTCTAAATAGGCGATTCCAGGTTTTACCATTACCATATCGGCACCTTCTTCCACATCAGACAAGGCCTCTTTGATGGCTTCGATGCGATTGGCATAATCCATTTGGTAGGTCTTTTTGTCTTTGGGTACTTCGATTTCGGCTTCTCTTGGAGCACTGTCTAGCGCATCGCGAAACGGGCCATAAAATGCCGAAGCATACTTGGCCGAATAACTCATAATCCCCACATGATGATAGCCTGCCGCGTCCAATCCTTGACGCAAACGCAATACGCGTCCGTCCATCATATCGCTTGGTGCTACAAAATCGGCTCCTGCCTCAGCATGCGAAACGGCCATTTTTACCAAAGCATAGTTAGTAGTGTCATTTTCCACATCGCCATGGGCAATGATTCCGTCGTGACCATAAACAGAATAAGGATCTAAAGCCACATCGGGCATAACAATCATTTCTGGACAAGCCGCTTTGATGGCACGAATGGCTTGTTGCATTAATCCGTTGGGATTCCAAGCTTCTTTACCGGTATTGTCTTTTAGGGCTTCGCTAACTTTTACATAAATATTGACCGCACGAATGCCTAGTGCATAAATTTCTTTGACCTCAGCAACTGTTAAATCAATCGAACGGCGGTAGATGCCTGGCATAGAAGGAATTTCGACTTGTACATTTTCGCCCTCTGCTATAAACATAGGAAACATAAAATCGGTAGGACTTAAAGTGGTTTCTCTAACTAAGCTTCGGATGGATTCGTTCACTCGTAAGCGACGGTTTCTGTGTAGTGGGAACATGCTATTACTAGTGTTATTAAGTACATAATTTCAAGATCACAAAGTTACAGAAATGGATTGGTTAATTGTATTATTTTTATTTTTTGGAAAACTAGATCGTACTTTTTATTCCTATTTTAAAGGAATTAATATACTCTGTTGGTTTTTTTCCATCATATACCATATGGTCTATAAACTCTGCCGTTGCGGGTTTATAACCATCGGTTTGTGGGATTTCGCTTTTTTGCAAAATACCTTGTTCGAGTAAAAGATTGGCAGCTTTTAACCAAATTTCGGGTTTATAAATTTCTTTGATTTTAGAATGATACCATTCATTTGACTTGTCCCCAGTAATTTGTCCCCAGCGTTTCATTTGGGTCAAAAACCAAATTCCATCTGAATAGTAAGGATAGGTAGCATTGTATTTGAAAAAAACATTAAAATCGCCTTCTACTCTAATGTCACCTTTTTCATATTCATAACTCCCTAGCATTGAATTGTCAATTACTCTTTTTTCACCATCCACATAGGCTTCTTTTGCCAGAATTCGAGAAGCTTCTTTTCTGTTTTCGGGGTTATCCAACCATTTACCAGCTCTTATTAATGCTTTTGTTATGGCAATAATAGTATTAGGGTTGTTATCGGCAAATTCTTTGGTAGTAGCAAATACTTTTTCTGGGTGATTTTTCCAAATGTCTTTACTCGTTATTAATGGAACTCCAACGCCTACATCTACCGCTTGTTGGTTCCATGGCTCTCCCACGCAATAAGCATTAATTTTTCCTTGCTCTAATACTGTGGGCATTTGTGGTGGCGCTACAACATCAATTCTAATTTGCCCATCGAGATTACCCAATTGATTTTCTTGGTTGTAAAATCCAGGAACAATACCACCTGCAGCTAACCAATATCTTAATAAATAATTATGATTAGAGACTTGAGAAACAACGCCCATTACAAACGGTTTCTTTAATTCTTTGTACAAAGTTATTGCAGGGATTAAATCACTAGCCTTTATGGGGTGAATAGGTCTACCATATTCTTTTGGGAGATAATCCGCAATTTTCCACCATACATCATTAGAAACGGTGATGGCATTACCATTTAAATCCATAGAAAATGGAGTGACTAAAGCTACTTGTCTACCAACACCAGAATTTGCAGCAATAAGCTGACCAGCTAGCATGTGCGCTCCGTCAAGTTGACCATCGGCTACTTTATCTAGAATGTCCCTCCAGTTGGCTTGTGCTTCTAAAGTTACATTCAACCCTTCTGCTTCAAAAAAACCTTTGTGTTTAGCAATCGCTAAAGGTGCCATGTCTGTAAGTTTTATAAAGCCAAGTCTAATGGTTGTTTTTTCCAAAACCAATCCTGAAATCTTAGTAGTTTTGTTCTTAGTGACTTTTGCTACTGATGGTTTTTCTATTTTTTTAAAACTTACTAAACTTAAAGTTACAAGGAATAGCAATACGTATTGAAGTAGTAATTTTTTCATAATACTTATTTTTTATGATTAATTAATCATAAATATAAGTAGTATTACGTAGTTTTTTTAAACCTCTTTGGGGACTCTTACATTTTTGCAATAAAAACAATATTCCTTGATTTATTTTTTTATTAAACTATTTAACAGGTTAATTTTTAACAAAGTTATAAAGTTAAAAAAAAGTAAGCCCTAAAACATATATAAAAACCTGCGAAAAACCATCTAAAAAACAAGCAATAATCAACTCGTTTTTTAAAAGGATTAGTAACTAAAAAAAGAAACAAGCTAAAATAGCTTGTTTGAATAGTGTGGCTTCATTTTATTGAAAAAAAAACATTACTAAATTTAGGATGTAATGGTGTTAATCACACATTATTAAATCCATTCTTTGGGTTGCATTAAGGCTGTAATTAATTTTTCTTCCTCACTTCCAACTTCTGGATGATGGTCATACACCCATTGCACGTGCGGTGGCAAAGACATCAAAATACTCTCAATTCTTCCGTTGGTTTTCAAACCAAACAAAGTGCCTTTGTCGTGCACCAAATTGAATTCAACATAACGTCCTCGGCGAATTTCCTGCCAAGTGCGTTGTTCATGATTGTAGGGCAAATTTTTTCTTCTTTCTACAATGGGAACGTAAGCTTGAAGAAAACTATTGCCTACTTCGGTAACGAAGTTGTACCAATCTTCCATATTCATCGTTTCAGAAGCTTTGCAGTAATCAAAGAATAAACCGCCAATGCCTCGCGCTTCGTTGCGATGTGCATTCCAGAAATAGGCGTCGCACTGTTTTTTATATTTGGGATAAAACTCAGGATTGTGCTTGTCGCAAGCGGTTTTACAAGTTTGATGAAAATGAACAGCATCTTCTTCAAACAAATAATAAGGCGTTAAATCCTGTCCTCCTCCAAACCATTGCTGAATTACTTTTCTTGAACCTGTCCCGAGCGAAGTCGAGGGATCATACATCTCGAAATAACGCCAATTGGCGTGTACAGTGGGAGCCATTGGATTTTTGGGATGCAACACCAAGCTCAAGCCGCAGGCAAAAAAATCAGCTTCACCAACGTTGAATAATTGCTGCATACTGTCTGGCAGTTTACCGTGCACTGCCGAAATATTGACGCCGCCTTTTTCGAAAACAGCGCCGTTCTCGATTACGCGTGTTCTTCCGCCTCCACCTTCTGGGCGTTCCCAAAGGTCTTCTTTGAATTTGGCCTGACCATCAACCGCTTCTAATCCTGCTACGATTTGGTCTTGAAGGTTTTGTATGTAAGTGTAAAATTTATTTTTCATTTTTAAAATAAAAGCTGAAAGTGTTTAAAAAAGTGTTTAAAAAAGTGTTTAAAAGTGTTTAAAAGTGTTTAAAAGTGTTTAAACGATTTCCCAATAATAACCTGGTTTGTTTACAATTTTACCCTCCATTCTTAATGCAGAAAGATAATTAGTAACTTTATTTCTTTTCTTTTCTTGTGTAAGAACAGAAGATAGTTTTGGTATAATTAAGTTATCTATTTTGTCTCGTTTAGTTTTACCCCATTTTCTAAGATATTCCAAAATCATTTCCTTAAAATGAGCATCATCAAAACTACGATTTGCTAAATATTCTGCTTGTAAGCCTTCATCCTTTGTTGATCCGACGATATTAAAAGATAAATATATTTGAGGTCTCCTTCCTTCAATACATTTCAACTTTTTTAGATGCTTGAATTCCTCTTCTGTAATTTCTTTATGTTTTTGAACTTTATCCAACAGAATAATTTCATCTAAACCTAAATCAGAGTTTTGAATGATGATTTTGGCAAAATTTTCATCTAAAATTTTTCCAGTTATCGTCACTTTTACTTTATTGTCTTCAAAATTGTAATCAGGTAATGGGAAAAAACGTAGTTTTTGAAAATTGAATATTTTTCGAATACCACCTCCTTGTGTTTCTATCATATCCAAATTTTTCATAGCTTCAACTAGAAATGGATTTCGATAAACTTCCTCGGGAGTATCTTTCAAAACTACATCTTCAACAGATTTCGGTAAAAAAGAACCATAATTGGAAAAAACCAAATGATCGTCCTCAAATTCAACGACATTTATCCTTGCTCCTTTTGAATAATCCTGATGAGCTATGGCGTTATTAAGTGACTCTCTAATATTGAATGGTTCATATCGTAAAACTTCATCAGGAAACAAAGTGCCTTCACGTAAATAGCGATATTTAAGATTTCTAATTCTTTTATATACTTCATCAACAGACAATAAAAAAGGAATCGAAAAAATTTCAAAATCTTTATCATGATTGTCAAGTGTTTTTAAATTCCACCGGATTTTCACGGAAGAATCTAAAAAATGTTCGGACTCATCTTTTCCAAGAAGAATTAATGCTGTTCTAGTAATTCTTCCTTTAATCGTAAGCTTCGCTTTATTTAAAAAATCGGTGTCGCCCCAATCATCAACATCATCAGAATATTTTGGATTTCTCTTTTTAAACTCCACTCTAGCTTTTTGAATAGCCTTATGGTCTAGATCTTCAATGGTAGCATCCTCAATAATGACTTTAGACCAATCTTCATTGATTTGTATTTGAGTTAAAATAGCGTCTAATCTAGCTTTAGTCATTTCAACTAAGTTATCATCTATTCTTTGCCATAATTTCTTATGAGCATATACTGGCAACCTAAATTGATGTTTTGGAATATGAAAAACCCAAATTTTTTTATGAGTATCAGATGTCATAATTTCTTCAACGAAAAAACATTCAATATCTAAATTTGAACAATTCCCATTAATACGAAACCTTATATTTTCAATCGAATAACTTGCAAAATCTTGAATTCCTACAATTTTATGTGTCTTGTCCTCTATTCCAATAACTAAATTTCCACCCTGCATATTTGAAATAGCTGATATATATGAAATAACATCATTTGCAGCATCTCCACTAATGGAATTTTTTAACGACTTAAACTCTTTCCACTCGCATTTTTCATTTTCGATTGGATAATTAGCTTGTAAATATTCTTGTAACTCTTTCTCTGTCATCTTTTAAATAAGATTAATTACAAATATAAACAAGCAAACTCATTTTTGTATGGCTTCCAAAATTTTAAAAGCACTTGTCTTTTCATTTTTTAAATTCAAATAATTCCATATCTAAAGGAAGTCCGTTAGTAGGTGTAAACTCTGCAAACAAAGTTCTTTGCCAAATAAAACCATTATTTTTGGCCACTTTAATGCTTCCTAAATTTGTTTTGTGCGCGATAATTTGAAGGGTTTTCAATTCTAAAACATCGTTAGCAAATTTTAATACTGCTCTTACTGCTTTAGAAACCAAGCCTTTTCCTTCAAAGGTGTTTCCGATACAATAGGCGAATTCACCTATTTTATTAATCCAATCAATTTTTTTAATGATAATTAATCCGATGATTTTTTGAGAGTCAATTTCTCTAATTGCAAAAGTAAAATTGACTTTCTGTTGTGTCTCTTTCTCTTTATTTTTGATATATTCTATGGATTTATCAAGTGTTTCATTACTGGAAAGCGTAACGGGAAAAAACTTTTTCAATCGTTCGGTATTGTCAATCATAAAGCGATGTAATTGTTCTGCATCAATCGGTTTTAATTTATCGATACTAATGTTTTCTTGGATTAGTATCTTCATGATAAGTTGGCTTTCAAAACGTTTACTTTATTAGCAATCCCAAACGAAAACACTTTACTTTCTTTTTGAATGAAAAGATAAATAGCAAGTATTTTTTCAGAAAAAGAAAAGGGACTTGCTGCAGAAAAGGCGACTAAAAAATCGGCAAAGGATTCCATTTGGTTCCAATCGAAATGAAGGCGTTGCAAATGAAGCAGCAAATCCTCTGGTGAAAAATCGTTCAGACTTTCCAAATCCATTGCGAAATCTTTCAGCTCCACTTCGATTGACTCTTGTCGGTCTAGACTCCAATCCAAAGGTGGCAATACTAGAGAATGCAACTGCTTTAGACAATGGTCTATTCGGGTACTTTCTTTATCTCGCAATCCTTTGCTTAGCATTTTAATTGTTTTGTGTTATCCTGCAAGGTCTTTTTCTGGACCTTGTAGGTATTCCTTTTTTAGCTAGACTTTCAAACATACCTACAAGGTTCAAAAAAATCGTGCAGGATAAGATATGAGCTAACTATTTCTTTCTATATTCTTTCACCGCATCAACAAAAGCCTTGGCGTGGTCTACAGGGATGTTGGGTAAAATTCCGTGTCCTAAATTAGCGATGTATTTGTCTGTACCAAATTCGTCAATCATTTCGTGTACCATTTTTTTGATGGTTGTAATAGGTGACAATAATCTTGAAGGGTCGAAATTTCCTTGCAAAGTAATGTTTCCACCTGATAAATAACGGGCATTTCTAGGTGTACACGTCCAATCTACGCCAAGGGCAGAAGCCTTGCTTTTTCCCATTTCGTTCAAAGCAAACCAACAGCCTTTTCCAAACACGATTACTGGTGTTACCTCTGCCAATGCTTCAACGATTTGGTTGATGTATTTCCAAGAGAATTCTTGATAATCCACAGGTGATAACATTCCACCCCAAGAATCAAAAATTTGAACGGCGTTTACTCCAGCTTTTACTTTTTCTTTCAAGTACAAAATAGTGGTGTCGGTGATTTTTTGCAATAAGGTATGCGCAGCAACTGGGTTAGAGAAGCAAAAACCTTTGGCGGTATCAAAACTTTTCGAACCTTTTCCTTCTACTGCATAGCAGAAAATTGTCCAAGGTGAACCTGCAAAACCAATTAAAGGTACTTCATCATTTAGCATTTCTTTTGTCAATTTGATAGCATCAAAAACGTAACCTAAAGTTTCATTGACATCTGGAACAAAAACTTGGTTTACTTGCTCCATAGTGCGAATAGGATTTGGAATAATTGGCCCCAAATTGTCTTTCAATTCAACGTGAATTCCCATAGCACGTGGCACTACCAAAATATCTGAAAACAAAATCGCTGCATCTGGTCCTACGATACGAATAGGTTGTACGGTAATTTCAGCTGCTAATTCTGGGGTTTCGCAACGCGTGAAAAAATCGTATTTGTCACGCAAAGCACGAAATTCTGGCAAATATCTTCCGGCTTGACGCATCATCCAAACGGGTGGACGTTCTACGGTTTCTCCTCGTAATGCTTTTAAAAATAGATCGTTCTTTAACATAGTTTTCGGTTTTCAGTGCGCTGTTTTCGGGGTATTCCGTAAAAAGACAGTTGCTATTATTGATTTTATTTTATATCTGAACCCTTTTAACGTGAAGGGTTTTTTGTTTATTCATATTCTGCAATTACATCGTCGATGACCGATTCAATAGTGGGCTCATCAGCCACGATGATGTTTTTAATCTTGTGTTTTTCTAAAGCTTCAGCGGTGGTTTCTCCTATACAAAAGCAGTTTTCTTTTTTAATGACATTATTCTTTAGGTAACTTTCTACTCCCGATGGACTGAAAAAAAGGATTCCATCCAGTTTCTCAAGAATTTTGCATGGAGTTAATATAGTTTCGTAAACCTGAATTTCATTGAATTGTATTCCAACTTCTTTTAAAGCGTTTGGCAGAGTTTCTTTACGCAAATTACCGCTAAAAAAAGTATAACTTTCATGACCATAAATCAAAGTGATAATTTCGGCCAAATCTGAAGCATATCCAGTATAGGCAACGACATTAAATCCAGCTTCAGATAACAGAATTTTTGTTTTTAATCCAACACAAAATACATTTTTGGTCTTTAAATTGTCAACATTGGAGTTTTCTAGAATACGCTGTGCAGCATTTTGACTGGTGAAAATCAAATTGTCGTTGATGTTATTTAACTCGTATTCTTGTTTTTTTGTAACAATAAAATCCTCCTCAAATAGCTCAAAATCTGCTGCTAGCATTTTTTGACGCTGCGAATCCGAAAGGGTTTTGGTTGATAAAATAACTGCTTTTGAATTCATTATTTCTTTAGTTTTTCTTTTATCGTTTTCATCAACTCGGTGCCGCCATTGTTGAGGATTTCTTCGGCTGAATGGTAACCTAGATTTTTCCACTCTTCGATGGGTACGACTTTGTTGATGGCTATTTTTTGTTGACCGTCGATAGAAAAAAGAACGCCTTCGAAATGAATGGTGTCTTCGTCTTCGTTATAGGTTGCCAAGGCTCCGATGGGTGCGGTACAACCTCCTTCGAGACGACGCAAAAATTGACGCTCGATGTGGGTGCACACCTCGGTTTCAATATCGTTCAATTCGGATACGGCTTCGCGACAAAACTCGTCCTCGGCCATGGCAACGACTACCATTGCTCCTTGCGCTGGTGCGGGAATCATCCAATCCAAATTGATAAAATCCGTTGGTTTTAAATTGATGCGTTCTAATCCTGCTGCCGCAAAAACGGCTCCATTCCAGTCACTGTCTTGTAATTTTTGCATACGGGTATTGACGTTACCTCGCAGGTCAACCACTTGATGATTGGGATATTTGTTGAGCCATTGGGCTTGACGACGCAAACTTCCGGTGGCGATGGTGCCGCTACCTTGGAGAAAATCTAGATTGCCTTTGTGTACCAAAATATCTAGGGTGTTCGCACGCTCTAAAACGGCGGCTTGCACAATGCCTTGTGGCAATGCAGTAGGCACATCTTTCATAGAATGCACCGCAATATCGACTTGACCACTAATCATAGCAACATCAAGCGTTTTGGTGAAAATTCCGGTGATTCCTAATTCGTATAGTGGTTTGTCCAAAATGATATCGCCTTCTGATTTCACTGCGATAATCTCTGTTTTGTACCCTAAGTCGTTTAGTTTTTTCTCGACCGTGTGGGCTTGCCAAAGCGCGAGTTCGCTATCGCGGGTTCCTATACGAATAGCCCCCCTAGCCCCCGAAGGGGGAGCTATTGGAGCGGAATTTGATTTCTTATTCATTAATTTATACTGTTATTCGACAACGTTTGTTGTTCCCCCTTTGGGGGCTAGGGGGCTGGATTTATTTGAAATACTTTTTCGATCCATTCAATGCTTTCATCTACCATGGTATCCTCATCTTTGAGGTGATTGGCAAAATGAGTGGTGATTTTTTGAATGATTCTATTGCTGATGATTTCGGCTTGTTCTTCGTTGAAATCAGCTAATTTCTTGCTTTGAAAATTCAACTCTGCTTCTTTGATGGCGTTGAGCTTTTCTTTTAAGGCATGAATCGTTGGCGCAAATTTTCTGGATTTTGTCCACAGCATGAACTCATTTTTAATAACCTCAATAATAGCTTCGGCAGCTGGTATGTGCAATTTTCTGTTTTCTAAGGTTTCATCAGTCATCTGAGACAAATGATCTAAATGAATCAAAGTCACTCCTTCTATTTCGGTTACATTTTCATGTACATTTTTAGGAATGGATAAATCTAGAATCAGCATGGGTTTTTTTAGATTCAAAATTGCTTTGTCGACTGTTGGATTTTGAGCCCCTGTAGCCACAACAACTACATCAGCTTTTTGTAATTCGAGATGCAATTCAGAATGATCTTTTACAATTAAATTGAGTTTTCCAGCTAATTTTTCTGCTTTATCTTTGGTTCTATTAATCAGCGTAATATGCTCGTTTTTGGTATGTTTTACCAAATTTTCGCACGTATTTCGACCGATTTTTCCAGTACCAAAAAGCAAAATATTCTTGTTCCCAATATCTGGAACGTTTTTCATAATGTATTGTACCGAGGCAAAAGAAACCGATGTGGCTCCTGAACTGATTTCGGTTTCGGTTTTAATTTTTTTGCTAGCTTGAATCACAGAATTAATCAATCGCTCCATAAAAGCGTTGGTTAAGTCCATTGCTTTCGACTCCACAAAGCCATTTTTAAGCTGACTGATGATTTCGAAATCGCCTAAAATTTGACTATCTAATCCCGTTCCTACTCTAAAAATATGAGTTATGGCGTCTTGATTTTTGAAAACGTATGCTACTTTTTGAAATTCTTCAACGGTTCCTTGGCTGTTCTCACACAACAATTTAATCAATTGAAAAGGGTGTTCTGCGTAGCCGTAAATTTCGGTACGGTTACATGTAGAAGTAACGATTAGAGCTGGAATTCCCTCGTTTTTTGCTTGTTGAAGCAAATTGTTTTTGGCCAATGCATCCAAACTAAATTTACCCCTAATAGCAGCATCGGCTTTTTTATAGCTTAACCCAACTGAGTAAAAATAGTGGTGCTTAGCGCCTTGATTTTTTTCCATAAATACAGTTCCTGTAAAAGTGGAACAAAGCTAGAACTATAGCTTGTATAAAAACAACGCTAAAAGTTCTTTTTGTGTCGCTCAATGTTTTTTTGGATTTATTTCGTTATTTAAAACCAAAATCGTTTATTTTTGTAGCAAATACAAGGCTTAATGATTGAATTATTTAGAGTGATTCTAAATAAATAACATTCATTAAAATCTTTTTTTTATTAAAAAAATGTCGCTATGGGTTCACAAGAAATTATAAAAATAGAAGAAGATTTCACCTTATTGCGTTTTCAAAATGATGGCATAACTCCTTTTCATACCCATCATGAGGTAAGCAATGGTTTGATTCAATTCCATTTTGGGTTAAAAGGAAAAGCAAAATTTTTATTCAATCAAGGCAGTTATGCTTTAGAAATGAATGAAGAAAAATCATATTTGTTCTACAATCCTCAAAAAGAGTTACCGCTGAATCTAGAATTAGCACCCAACACTTGGGTGATTACTATTTTGATTTCGATACAAAAATTTCATGGCCTATTTTCTAATGAAGCCAGTCACATTCCTTTTTTGAGCGACGAAAACAAGGATAAAAAATATTATAAGGAAGGCGACATTAGTCCCTCTATGGCTATTGTACTAACCCAATTGTTCCATTACAATTTAAATCCTTCGATTAAAAATTTGTACTACAAGGGCAAAGGTTATGAATTATTGAGTTTGTATTTCAACCGTTCCGAAGATCCAAATGCTGAGCAATGTCCTTTCTTGATTGACGAAGACAATGTGATGAAAATCAAAAAGGCGAAAGAAATTATCATCGCCAACATGGCCGAACCACCCGGTCTACAAGAACTAGCCGACACTATTGGATTAAATTTGAAAAAACTCAAAATGGGATTCAAGCAAATTTACGGCGATACCGTTTACGGATTTTTGTTTGATTACAAAATGGATTATGCCCGCCAATTATTAGATAGTGGTTCTTATAATGTAAATGAAGTAGGCCTAAAAATTGGTTACAGTACCGGAAGCCATTTCATAGCTGCTTTCAAGAAGAAATTTGGTACCACCCCAAAGAAATATTTGATGTCAATTAACTCGTCTATACCATAAACCATTAGTTTTAACTATCACATAGACACAAAAAAGAATAAGTACCATAACCAATAAAAACAGTGTTTATTTATTTTTGAAATCAAAATCAGTAAATTCTAGTTTTCATCCCAAAAAAATAAAACAAAAAAAATGAAAGGTGTATTATTAGTCAACTTAGGTTCTCCAGAAAGTCCCACTGCAAAAGACGTTAAACCGTATTTAGACGAATTTTTAATGGATAAATATGTGATAGATGTTCCATATCTATTGCGTGCTTTACTCGTTCGAGGTATTATTTTACAAACCCGACCAAAAAAATCAGCAGAAGCTTACGCAAGAATTTGGACTAGCGAAGGTTCTCCTTTGATTGTGATTTCGAAAAAAATGCATCAAAAAGTAAAACAATTGGTAGATATTCCAGTGGCTTTAGCGATGCGTTATGGCACCATAACCATTCAAAAAGGATTACAAGAGTTGAAAGATCAAGGCGTAACCGAAGTGATGCTTTTACCTCTGTATCCGCAACATGCTATGGCTTCCACAACTACTATTGTGGTTTTGGCAGAAGAATTACGTCAAAAGTTTTTTCCAGAAATGACGTTTACCAATGTTCCTGCCTTTTACAACAAACCCGATTATATTCAAGCACTTTCTAATTCCATCAAAAAGCATTTGGAAGGATTTGAATATGACCATTTATTATTCTCCTATCACGGGATTCCAAAACGTCACATTCGCAAAACTGATGTAACGAATTCTCATTGCAAGATTGATGGTTCTTGTTGCAACACACCTTCGGCAGCACATGAATTTTGCTACCGTCATCAATGCTATGAAACCACTAAACAAGTAGTGAAACAATTAGGCATTCCAGAAGGCAAATACAGTCAAACCTTCCAATCTCGATTGGCCGGAGACAAATGGCTTACTCCTTATACCGATGTAGAAATCAATAAAATGCCCGAACAAGGAATTAAAAAATTAGCGGTTGTAACACCTGCTTTTGTGTCCGACTGTTTAGAAACACTTGAAGAAATTGCTATGGAAGCCAATGAGCAGTTCCTACATCATGGTGGAGAGGAATTTATGGCTGTACCCTGTATGAATGATGAAGATGAATGGTGTGGTGTCGTAGCCAATTGGATCAACGAATTCAAGAAAGTTTAAATTTGTTTAAGGTTTGAAGTTGTTATAATACCTTCAAATCTTGAACATGAAATCAAAATAAATGGAACTCTACAATTATCTCAAATCCTTACATATTATTTTTGTCCTAACTTGGTTTGTAGGATTGTTTAATATTGTGCGTCTGTTTGTGTATCAAATAGAAGCCAATGATAAACCAACTCCTGAGAAGGAAATTTTACAGGCACAATTCAAAATAATGAGTTACCGTTTGTGGTATATCATCACTTGGCCATCAGCAATTTTGGCGAGTGTTTTTGCTTTTTGGATGCTTTTTTTTACTGATTTAGGCAACGCTTGGCTCAAAATGCCTTGGATGCACATAAAATTGTCTTTTGTTTTCTTGCTGTATTTGTATCATTTAAAATGCCATCAAATTTTCAGACAATTGCAAAGAAATGAGGTGAAATATTCCAGCAACTATATGCGTTTGTGGAATGAAGGTGCAACTATTATATTATTTGCCATTGTTTTTTTAGTGGTTTTAAAAAGTGCCTTCAACTGGATTTTCGGCGTAGTCGGCATTATAGTATTCTCGGGTTTACTTATGCTAGGCTTTCGTTTTTACAAGAGAATAAGAGAGAAAAAAAGCACCTAGTATTTAGTGATTAGTCATTAGCTAATCACTAAATACTAGTCACTCATCACTAAACTATGATAAACAATTTCAACCTATCGATGCTTTCCTTACGCACTAGGATTTTCCTATCGATGATTGTTGTTATAGTCATTTCTAGTTTTTTATTGGCGTCTATCTCGATTTTACAATTCAAAAGTGAGGCACGAGATTATCATCAAGAGCGTTTAGAGCGCAAGGAAACCGCCATAAAAGAGCATATCAATTATGTGTTATCCACTACCACATATCCGTTAACACAAAAAAATCTAAATTTAATTTTTAAAGATAAAATTCACGAATTATCTCAGATTCACAACATCGAAATCAATATTTATAGTTTAGAAGGGCATCTTTTAAAATCATCAAAAGAATCGTTTTCTATTGATAAAATGGCTCCACCTATTCCCAAATACATTCTGAAACTGGTTCGTTCCTCTATAGATAAACGATTTGTAGACATCAAAACTGTCGATGGAGTCAAAAATCGTTCGTCGTATAGCCAAATCAAAGACGACAAATTCAAACCGCTTGGTGTATTGAATTTACCCTATGTTGAAGATGATAGTTTTTATCAAAAAGAGCTGAATAGTTTCCTTATAAGATTAGGACAAGTCTATTCGTTTATGCTCATTGTAGCATTTGCTTTGGCTTATTTCTTGGCAACTTATATTACGAAATCCTTGAAAACCATAGCCGACAAAATGAGCCAAACGAATATTGAGCAAAAAAACGAGAAAATTGTTTTGGACGCCAATAGTCTAGAAATTAATTTATTGATTCGTTCTTACAACGAAATGGTCGATAAATTGGAGAAAAGTGCCCTAAAATTGGCCCAAAGTGAAAGAGAAGAAGCTTGGCGCGAAATGGCCAAACAAGTCGCGCATGAAATCAAAAATCCGTTGACTCCCATGCGATTGACGGTGCAAAGTTTCCAAAGAAAATTTGATCCTACTACACCAGATGTCAAACAAAAACTCAACGAATATTCCGAAACTTTAATTCAGCAAATTGATATTATGAGTGCCGTGGCTTCGGCTTTTTCGAACTTTGCCTCTATGCCAGCCCAACAAAACGAAACGCTGAATGTGGTGGAAGTAGTCGAACTGGCTTTGGATATTTTCAATGAAGATTATA
This sequence comes from uncultured Flavobacterium sp., assembly GCA_963509895.1. GTDB lineage: Bacteria > Bacteroidota > Bacteroidia > Flavobacteriales > Flavobacteriaceae > Flavobacterium. The sequence continues at coordinate 56,443 of CAUPCW010000004.1, read as the reverse complement.
TTGTTTTTGAGAGTCAATATCCATCTATTATTTCGAGTATGGATCGCTCGCAACTCATTCGTGTGATTACCAATTTGGTCAAAAATGCCATACAAGCCATTCCAGAAAATCAGGAAGAAAAAGCCATCAAAGTTGCCGTAAAAAGAGAACACAACCAAGTCATCATTTTGGTTCAAGATAGCGGAGTAGGAATCCCTGAGCAAACAGTACCCAAAATATTCGAACCCAAATTTACCACCAAAACAAGCGGTATGGGACTCGGTCTAGGAATTATCAAAAACATCATAGAAAATTACAACGGAACAATTACCTTTGATACACAATTAGGAAAAGGCACTACTTTTAAAGTGACTTTGCCTATTATTCAATCATAAACAACAAAACAATGAACTACGAAAATATTTTAATCGAACTAGAAAACAATATTGCAATCATCACCATTAATAGGCCTTCAAAGCTAAATGCCTTGAATATTGACACCATAAACGACCTGCACAAAGCCATAAAAACACTAGGAAAAAACAAAGAAATTCAAGTGATGCTACTAACAGGAAGCGGAGAAAAAGCATTTGTAGCAGGTGCCGATATTTCTGAATTTGCACATTTTACCATTGAAGAAGGTGCACAACTGGCCAGCGAAGGACAAGAAAAATTATTCGATTTAATCGAAAACTCAAAAACACCAGTGATCGCTGCTATCAATGGTTTTGCCTTGGGTGGTGGATTAGAATTAGCCATGTCTTGCCATTTCAGAGTTGCTTCAGACAATGCCAAAATGGGACTTCCAGAAGTTTCCTTAGGAGTAATTCCTGGTTATGGAGGAACACAACGTTTGCCACAATTAATAGGTAAAGGTCGCGCAATGGAATTGATTATGACCGCCAGTATGATTGATGCCGAAACAGCCAAAAACTATGGCTTGGTAAATCATGTCGTGCCTCAAGCAGAATTATTGGATTTTACCAAAGGAATCGCTCAAAAAATCATAAAAAACTCCCCTTTTGCCATTGGTCGAGCTATAAAAGCCATCAACGCTAATTATAAAGACGGTAAAAATGGTTTCGAAACCGAAATCAAAAACTTTGGAAAATGTTTCGGAACAGCTGATTTTACAGAAGGAACTACCGCATTCTTAGAAAAAAGAAAAGCCAATTTTACAGGGAAATAAATAAGTAAGCTGTGGTCAAGTTTTAGTAAACAGTTTCCTAAAACAAGGTCTTTTTGATATTCAAATGTCATATTATTATATTTTTTTGATATTCAAATGTCATATTATTATATTTTTTTGATATTTGAATATCAAATTATGGTATATTTGTGGCTTCAAAAAGATCATAAATGATACAAAGAACCCAACAGCCTACCATTGATGCTATACTTTTCAAAGGAAAAGCCATAGTAGTATTTGGTGCACGACAAGTAGGCAAAACCTCTTTGATCAAAAACACGGTCAAAAACCATCCTTATTTATGGCTAAATGGCGATGAACCCGATACCCAATTACTATTAGAAAACATCACCACCGTCAGACTAAAAGCACTGATAGGAAATAATACGATGTTAATAATTGACGAGGCTCAAATGATTCACAATATTGGGCTTTTGATTAAAAGAATGGTAGACAATTTTCCAGAAATTCAAGTCATCGCTTCGGGTAGTAGTGCTTTTGAACTAGCAGACAAAACCAAAGAATCCATGATGGGAAGAAAAGAAGAATTACAACTCTTCCCATTAAACTTTGCCGAATTAGTAAAGCATACTAATTTTGTTGAGGAAACCCGTTTGGTACCACATCGATTAGTATTTGGTTATTATCCTGAAGTAGTAAATCATCCTGGTCAGGAAGAAAAGATTCTCAATGATTTAGTTGATGGTTTTTTATACAAAGACATTTTAAACTTAGATGGTATAAAAAAATCAGCCTCCTTACAACGATTAGTTCAAATGTTAGCTTACCGAATTGGCAGTGAAATCAATTACAGTTCTTTGGCAAATGAATTAGGAATAAGTCGCCTTACCGTTGAAAAGTACATTGATATTTTAGAAAAAAATTTCATTGTTTTTAGCTTACCTGCTTTCAGCAAAAACCAGGATAATGAGCTTAAAAAAGGACGGAAAATCTATTTTTGGGACAATGGGCTTCGCAATCGAATCATCAAAAATTTCAATCCCATTGAACTTCGTGACGATGTAGGTGCCCTTTGGGAGAACTTTGTAATTAGCGAAAGAAAGAAAAAATTAGTCTATGAAAATCAGTTCAAAGACACTTATTTTTGGCGCAATACACAACAAGCCGAAATCGATTATTTGGAACTAAAAAATACCGAAATTGAAGCTTTTGAAATTAAATACAATCCCAATCAAAAAGTACGATTTACCAAATCTTTCACCGAAAAGTACCATCCAAAAACAACAGCAGTCATTCACAGTCAAAATTTTTGGGATTATATCCTTTAATCTTTTTAATCTAAACACTACAGCCTATGTCCTTCCAACCTATGTTTTCAGAATTTTGGCAAAAAGTAATCGCGAGTATCGAAGATCGTACTTTTGCTAAACTGACTTTGGCCAAAACCATTGGGGATACCGAGTTAAAAAATATTTATGCACGCCCCATTATAAAAGCCCAAAACACCTTAGAATTTTCAATAATTGCCCGTTATAAAACCGAAGAAATAGAAAGTTTCCATTCGTTAGAAGAAGCCTTTTTCGTGTTGAGTCCGTATATGAATAATCCTTTTTTAACCGCTTTACTTTTTACTTCAGAAATGGATTTGACATTTAAATTGAACAAAAAAAGAGTAGGCAGTTTGACAGAAAGCGAACCTACGTTTAAAAATGCATCAGATGTCATGCTAGAATTAAAAACTAATGAAAATAAGTAATACGTGTTCTTTGGTTTTTTTATCTGTTTTCAGAAGTATTATAACCCCTGAATACTAAAAACTGCCAACTGAGTACTAGACTTCCCCTTCCCACTCGGCATAAAACTGAGACAAGAAATTTTCCATGTATTTATGTCTTTTCGCCGCTAATGCTGCACCTGTTTTGGTATTCATTTTATCGGCTAGCAACAATAACTTCTCATAAAAATGATTGATGGTTGGCGCTTGACTGTTTTTATATTCTTCCTTAGTCATCAGCAAATTGGGAGCAATTTCGGGATGATATAACGCTCTATTTTTAAAGCCTCCATAGTTAAACGCTCTGGCAATACCAATCGCACCAATCGCATCCAAACGATCGGCATCTTGTACAATATCCAATTCAATAGATGAAAAACTGCGCTTGGTTTTACCGCCTTTAAAAGAAATATTTTCAATAATTTGCACTACATGCAAAATAGTTTCTTCTGAAACTTGGTGTTCTTCCAGAAATTTTCGAGCCGTTTTGGGTCCAATCGTTTCATCGCCATTATGAAATTTACTATCCGCAATATCATGTAATAAAGCGCCTAGCTGAACGACAAGTGTATCACAAGACTCAGATGCAGCAATAAGTAAAGCGTTTTTATATACCCTTTCTATATGAAACCAATCATGCCCTCCTTCAGCATCGGCAAGGGTTTGTTTCACAAAAAGAATGGTATCATGAATTAATTTGGAAGTATTCATTTGGAGTGTTTTTTTATAAAAAAACTGATTTTTAAAGTTTTACCTTTAAAAATCAGCTGAATGTGATTAAGTTGCAAATCTACTATTGACAATCTGTATCTAGTACCCTACATTACAATCTCGCAGGTTCTACCCACTTGAAGATATAAGACTCTGTAGGAATCACCAAACGTTCAGAAATTTTTGCCATTCTTGATGGTAATTTCATTAAATAATCTCTTGCTTTTTCGGCTTCGTCTGTCAACCCACTTATTTTATCGATTTCCCATTTATCGATTAATTTCTGCATAATATCAACGTAATCAGTAGCGGTATACACCCCTATACGTTGTGCCGAATCTGAAAATTGTTCAAAAGCAGAGCTGATTTTTTGACCAGATTCTCTTAAAAAATGAGCAGGCATTACAATTTTTTGCTTCATCATGTATTGAAAAGCCAACATCATTTCGCTTGGATCTACTTTGAAAATTTGATTGACAAATTCGCTATAAGCATGGTGATGACGCATTTCGTCTCCTGCAATCATTTTGCACATTTTGGATAATTTTTTATCTCCAAAGTTCTTAGCCAATTGCGACACACGGTTGTGCGAAACATAAGTGGCTAATTCTTGAAAGCTAGTGTACACAAAGTTTTTATAAGGATCAGTTCCTGTTCCTATATCAAATCCGTCGTTGATTAAATGTTGTGTAGTAACCTCAACTTCTCGCATATTCACACGACCTGACAAATACAAATATTTGTTGAGCAAATCGCCATGACGGTTTTCTTCACCGGTCCATTGACGGATCCATTTGGACCATCCATTGCGCTCTTGATTGTCTATTCCTTCCACTTCCATCAACCAAGATTCGTAGGTTGGTAAAGCCTCTTCGGTAATGGTATCGCCAACTAAGGCTACCCAAAAATCATAAGGCAAATCTTTAGCAATTTCTCTTAATTCTTTTACTTCTTCTAAGAAAGTATCGCTCTCAGAATTAGGCAAAAAATCAGATGGTTGCCATATTTTTTCTACCGGAATTAGAAATTGATCCACAAAACTGTCGACGTTTTTTTCTAAAAACTGCATCACTTCAAGTCGGATGTTTTTTATTGACATGGTATTTTATTTATTAATATTTAATTTTACTTATTACTGCAGCTTCTGTTTTTTTAATTAATTCTTCAAAAGCATAGTCTTTAACCGCCATAGGCTCATGAATAGTAAACGTTAAACGATTACCTAAGCCCATCGGAAAAGCACCAAATCGCACCATCTTCCAGGAATTGTTTATGGATATTGGCACCACATAAGCCGAAGGCGCATACTTACACAATATCTTTAATCCACTTTGTGCAAATTCTTTAGGTTTACCGGTTTTACTGCGAGTTCCTTCAGGAAAAATCACAGCAGAACGAGTGTTTTTTTCTATGTATTCAGACAAGCCTTTGATTGTTGGAATGGCTTGTTTCGGATCTTTTCTATCAATCAATACTGAACCTCCGTGACGCAAATTATAAGACACACTCGGAATTCCGCTTCCTAATTCTTTTTTACTTACAAACTTGCAATGAAAACGACGCATGTTCCAAATAATTGCAATAATATCATACATACTTTGATGATTGGCTACTATAATTAGAGGGACGTTTTTGGGTACACTATCCAAATTGTCAAACCGATAGCTGGTGCCCAAAAGATGAGTACATTTTATCAAAAAAAAGTTCAAATAATCGACACTTTTTTTGTGGGCTTGGTAGCCAAATCCATTAAAACAAATCCATTGAATAGGATGAAAAATTACCAAACAAAGCCCAAAACACAAATAGTAAATTAAGGATATGGGATACGAAATTATTTTTTGCATGCTATTGAAATAAAGGCTCAAAAGTACGAATTAAATTTTTTTAATACGATTTAAATCCTAAACAATAATCCATTTGGGGTTTAATTGTACCTTTGCGCGCTAGGATTATCCCACTTTTTTCGAAAGCAATGAATTTCAATTACCCCAAAGAAGAAAAGCTAAAAAGCAAAATCACCATCGGATTATTATTCACCGAAGGGAAATCGGTATCGAAATATCCTTTGCGATTGGTGTATTGCCCGCAAAAAAAAGAGGAAAATCAGCGTATAAAAATTGGGGTATCCGTTTCTAAAAAATACTTCAAAAAAGCAGTAGATCGCAATTACTTCAAACGCGTCTTGAGAGAAACGTATCGGTTAAACAAGCATTTGCTGATTCCACATTTGGAGGAACCCTATGCTTTTATGTTTTTTTATCAAACCAAAGAGCGTTTGTCTTATGATGAGATCAATACCAAAACGATTCAGTTATTTGAAAAATTTGTGGCGCAGCTAGCACAAAAGAAGGAAGCTCAAACTAAAGGTACCAATTCGATCAACACAGAATTGTCTTAAAAAAACGAATTCCCATAATTATTACTGTTTTATTACTAATTTAGAGGTCTATCAATAAACCAACGCTTTACTTATGAACGCATTTTTTCAAAAAAAATACATCATTCCTGTTTTGGCTTCTGCCTTTTTGTTTGTTGGGGTAAGTTTCAAAAATGATTTTTTTGAAATTGCTAAGCAAATAGAAATTTTTACTACGCTTTTCAAGGAAGTCAACTCTAATTATGTAGATGAGACCAATCCCGGTGATTTGATGGATAAAGCCATAAAAGGAATGTTGGCGAGTTTGGATCCCTACACCAACTACTTTAATGAAGGAGATGTAGTAAAATTCAAAATCAACAATACGGGTGAATATACCGGAATTGGTGCATTAATCAGTCGTAAGGAAGATCAATTGATTATCAAAGAACCCTATAAAAATTTTCCTGCCGACAAAGCGGGTCTTAAAGCTGGTGATGCTATTATTCAAATTGGAGATGTCGTACTGAAAGACTTCAAAGACGATGCGTCACAATTGCTCAAAGGGTCCAAAAACACTAAAATTGACATTAAATATATCCGTCAAGGAAAAACATTAAGCACCCAATTGGTTCTGGATGAAGTAGAAATCAAATCGGTTCCTTTCTTCGGGAAAATCGATGCAAAAACGGGTTATATTGTATTGACTCATTTCACCAAAAAAGCCTCCACAGAAGTAAAAGATGCTTTGGAACAACTCAAAAAAGAAGGCGCAGAACGCATCGTTTTGGATTTAAGAGACAATCCCGGCGGACTGTTGAATGAAGCGGTGAATATTTGCAATTTGTTTGTACCCAAAAACGAAACCATAGTAACTACCAAATCGAAAGTAGAAAAATACAACAACACCTATAAAACGACTCGCGAACCAGTAGATTTGAACATTCCCTTAGTCATCATCGTCAACGGAAAAAGTGCTTCGGCTTCTGAAATTGTGGCTGGTGCGTTACAAGATTTAGATCGTGCGGTGGTTTTAGGCAGTCGCAGTTTTGGTAAAGGATTGGTACAGCGTCCTATCGATATGTCTTTTGGGACACAAGTAAAAGTGACTATTTCTCGTTACCACACGCCTTCTGGTCGTTGCATTCAAGCTTTAGATTATGCACATAAAGATAAAAATGGAGTAGCTACGCGTACAGAAGAAAAAAATTACACCGCTTTTAAAACCAGAAAAGGAAGAACCGTATATGACGGAGGAGGCATTCAGCCTGACATTGAACTATCAGAAACGCAAGTAAGCGCTGTTGCCAATGCGGTCTTGAGAAACGAAGCTATTTTTGATTATGCCACTACGTATTATTACAAAAATCCTACTTTAGGTAATACTATCCCAACTATCACCGATGCGGATTACAATGATTTCAAACAATATTTGAAAAACAAGAAATTCAATTTGGATACCGAAACCGAAGTAAATTTGAAAAAGACTTTGGCTGCTGCCAAAAAAGAAAAAATAGACGAAAGCATTACCGCAGAATACCAACAACTATTGAATGCTATCCAAAAAAGTGAATGGAATGCTTTGGATAAAAATCAAAAAGAAATCAAAAATTTATTGCTAGACGAGATTATCAAACGCTACCAATACCAAGAAGGATTGTACCAATACTACATCAAAAGCAATCCAGAAATTAAAAAGGCAGTAACGGTGTTGAATACTTCGGCGGAGTACAATAGTATTTTGAAGTTGTAAGAGAACGAAGAAGAAATTATATCTATTCTTAAACATAATAGGCATATGAGTTTTCAAGCTAATGTTCGATAATTTTGAACCATATAAGGCATTTGAGGCCATATAAGCTAGTGGTAATATCCGTTAAATTCTTCTAAATATTTCCCTACTGTCAGTTCGAGCGCAGTCGAGAACCATTACTACATCTCGACTGCGCTCGATGTGACAAAAAACAGCAAGCGTGTAGATCGAAATCTAAGAATGATAATTTATATGATTACCCTCTTTTCATCTCGATATGCGGAATATCATCTTCTAAATACATCTCGCTAATGGCTACAAACCCATGGCTTTCATAGAATTTCTTCAGGTACAATTGCGCACCAATCGTGATGACTGATTCTTTAAAATGAGTAGCAATTCCTGCGATAGCGTTTTGCATGAGTTCATGTCCCCACTTTTTGTCTCGATAATTGGAATCGACTACTACTCTACCTATAGAAGCTTCAGGAAAACTGATACCAGCTGGTAACAAACGGGCATGGGCAACAATTTTGTCCTCATAAGTTCCAAAAAGATGTAGTGCTTTTTTATCTTTTCCGTCCAAATCCAAATAGACACAATTTTGCTCTACCACAAAAATTTCACTTCTCAGTCTTAAAATATCATACAATTCATAAACAGACAACGCTTCGAAAGGCTTGATTTCCCATTGTACTTCCATATCAATTCTTATTTTTTCTTTTACTAATTTTAACTGATTTAATAATCGATTCTAACTCAAACATCACCTCTCTTTTCTCGTCAGCGGGTGAGTAACAAAAACCTTCTAACACCATAATTCGGTTGTACTCTTTGTCAAAAATCACATAGTTAATGAAGGGTCCAGACATGAAATCATTTTTTAATTCCCAAGTACCTCTAGATTCAAATGTGGGACGATTGTCTAATTTTATTTTGAACCAATAAGGTGCATAGTCTTCACCTGTAATCATGGGTGTTTGTGCTTCCCGCCCTTTGATGTATAAGTTCCCTATGGAATCTCGCATTCGGATAATCGAAGCAATGGGATTTTTGGTTGTTATGGTTTGCAAAGGAACTTGATACAGCAATACACTCATGCTTCCACTCACTATTTCTTTTTTTAACCAAATAAATCGAGGTTTTTGAACAGCATATTCAAAATCTGAAGGAACTTCCAATTGAATATGAAACTTATTCTCGATAATTTTGGGATTCAGTAGTGACTCACTATTGCTTTTTTGATTGGCTTGAATTTCGCCTTCTTTAATCATCTGAATCATTTCGGGACTGTGCTTTTCTAATAAATACAAGAGCGTATCATTCGTAGTTCCGGTAAGATGAAAAACGGTTTGCGGTGAAGCGTACTGGTCTTTCTTGATTTCAAAACTTGTAGTTGATCCTTTTTTAACCACCACAATAGTGCGGCTATCGGTAATAAAACCTTCTACTAATTTATCAGGATATTGGTTGATGGTAAACAAAGGTTCTTCCTGAGGTAATCCAAAAACAGGTGCAGCAAGTTTATTTCTCAGGGTATCGCCCACTTCTCCATTCCACAAAGCATCATTCATAATGACTGAAATAGTGTTGATTTTACCAGCCGATGTACGCAATAATGGCTCTTGCTTTTTATTACAAGAAAACAAAAATAACGCAACTAAAAGGCATAAAAAATGGGCTTTATTCATAATTTTTATCTTATAAAATAAAACCCAAATGTAGCCAATTTATTGTATTATCCGTTTATTTTCAACTTCATTCCGGGTTTTAAATCATTACCTGTTATACCATTCCATTTCTCTAAATCTGAAATAGTTACTCCAGGATATTTTTTAGAGATACTATAAAGAGAATCTCCTTTTTTTACGTAATAATCATTAGTTACGTTTTTCGATTTTGCTGTAGGAAACAATTCTTTCTTTTTAAAAGAATCGGCAGTAGCATTATTAGTGATGATAGCAATCTCATTTTTCGCAACAATCAAAGCAGTTCCCACCGGTAATTTATTTTTGGAAATAGCATTCCATGCTACTAAATTTGCTGGTGTTGTTCCGAATTTTTTAGCAATAGTTCCTAAGTTATCCCCTTCAACCACCATATAAGTGATGTCTTTTAATTCAGGCTTTACTACTTCTTGTTCGGCGATAGCAGTTGCTGTTCCCACCTGAAAACTCATTCCAGGTTTCAAGTTACTTGCTGTAGTAGGGTTCCATGAACGTAAATCATCCACAGAAACATTGTATTTACGAGCGATCCCATTCAAATTATCTCCTTTCTGGACTACATATTGAGTAGCATTTGTGGCAATCAATAAGGAATCCAACGGACTTCCTTTTCCTTTTTCGGTTGATCTAACTCCTGCAACAGCAGTACTACTAGCAACTGTCATTGGATTGGTTTCAACACTTGGTCGTACGGTTTTAATTTTTACTATTTTACCTAAAGGAACCGTATTACTTTTAATTCCATTCCAACGTTTTAGGTCTTCAACCGCCACTTTATAATCAGCCGCTACTGTATTTAAGTTATCTCCTTTTTTGATTTTGTACCATTCATTAATGGTAGCCACATCCGAAGAATCACTTGGTTTACTTTTTGAAGCTAAAGCAGATTTAGACCACTGCAAAGGTTTTTTACGCTGGCTATTTTGATAAGCAACATAAGCATAAATCTTGTCTTCGTTTGACGTAAAAACAGCAATTTTACTTTGTGGTAAACGTAAGTAATGCGGCTGGTCTCCATAAACCGGAATCACATGCATTTTATAGGAAGGATTCAACAATTGCAATTCGACTACGGGAATATCAATCAATTCGGCAATTTGCTTAAAAGAAATTTCTTTTTGTATACGGATAGTATCGGTTTCGAAGTGTTTAAAAGTAGCATGTTCCGGTTTAATGCCATGTTCTTTGTGGTATTCATACAAGTACATAGTGGCTAAAAAAGCAGGAACGTACCCTTGTGTTTCTTGAGGAAGGTGTTTTTTGATATCCCAAAAACTTTGTTGTCCTCCAGATCTTCTAATGGCTTTGGTTACATTTCCTGGTCCAGAATTGTAAGAGGCCAACACCAAATCCCAATCTTGAAATAAAGGATACATATTGGCCATATACTGTGCTGCAGCTTCAGAGGATTTCAACGGATCCGATCGCTCATCAACATAGGAATCGATGCGCAAATTATATTGTTTCCCTGTGTTGTACATAAATTGCCAAAGTCCGGTGGCGCCTACTTTTGAAACAGCTTTTGGGTTCAATGCTGATTCTACTATGGCTAAATATTTTATTTCTAAAGGAATGTTTTTCTTCGCTAAGGCTTCTTCGAAAATAGGAAAGTAATATTCTGAAGTGGCCATTAATCTTGCAAATGCTTTTTTTCTATTTTTTAAAAAGGACTTGATTAAATTTTCTAATCCTTGATTGTATTCAATATGAAAAGGAGACTTCGCATCCATGGCGGCTAATCGCTGTTTCAATAACTCGGTAGGCAATTCAAAATCGACGCTTTGATCCGTATTTAAGGTTTGAATATCATTGGTCAATTGATTGTATATGTCCAAATTTGTCAACTCTTTCATCCACAAACTGTCTACTTGCTGTGTTACAGCATGACGAACAAATGTTTGTTTGATGGAATCTAAATAAGAAAGGGCTATTGGGGAAGCTTGAATTTGTTTAACTTCAGGTACTTGCTGCGAAAAGGCAGTACATGAGATCAGGAACAATAAGCTTAATGTGGTATTTTTAAGACTCATATAATTAAATTTCAATATGCTTTATTTCAGTAGGTTAACCAATTGTTTTTGCAAAACTACTTGGTTATAACTAAAAAAAACCATAAATATTGTTAAATATACAATATTTATGGTTTTTAGCGCCTTTTTCCTTTAAAAAAATATGTTAAAGTAGGATTATTCGAATAGTTATGCAATTTTTAAAAATGCACACTTATAGCTTATTCTAAAATAGCAGCGATTCCTGGTAAGGTTCTTCCTTCTAGCATTTCTAACATGGCACCACCGCCAGTAGACACATAACTCACTTTGTGTTCAAAGCCAAATTGCTTTACTGCGGCAACAGAATCTCCACCTCCCACTAATGAAAAAGCACCATGTGCTGTAGCTTCTGCAATGTAATCCCCTAATGCAATTGTTCCATTAGCGAAAGTTGGCATTTCAAAAACCCCTAATGGTCCATTCCATAAAATTGTTTTGGACTCCAAAATAACTTTTTTGAAATTTTCTAATGATTTTGGCCCTGCGTCCAAACCTTGCCATCCATCAGGAATTTCTCTAACATCCACTATTTGCGTATTGGCTGTAGTAGAGAAATCATCGGCAGCCACCACATCTACTGGAATGTGAATTTGTACTCCTTTTTCTTTCGCTAAACGCAAAATCTCCAAAGCCAATTCTTGTTTGTCATCTTCACAAATAGAATCACCAACAGATCCACCTAAGGCTTTCACGAAAGTAAAGGTCATACCACCACCAATAATCATGTGGTCTACTTTGTCTAAGATATTTTCGATAACCGTAATTTTAGAAGATACTTTAGAACCTCCCAAAACAGCGGTCACTGGTTTCTCGCTATTTTTCAATACTTTATTTAAACTTTCGATTTCTTTGGCCAATAAAGTTCCAAAACATTTACTGGTTGGAAAAAATTGAGCAATAATAGTAGTAGAAGCATGCGCTCGGTGAGCCGTTCCAAAAGCATCATTTACATAGATATCTCCCAAATCAGCTAATTTTTGCGCAAAAGCAACATCTCCAGCTTCTTCTTCTTTGTAAAAACGTAAATTCTCTAACAACAATACTTGTCCTGGTTGCAAAGCGGCAGCTGCAGTAGTGGCTGGCTCCCCAATACAATCTGTTGCAAATTGAACCGGAACGCCCAAAATTTCAGAGGCTTTTGCCACAATATGACGCAATGAATAGTTGTCCTCTGCGCCTTTTGGTCTTCCTAAGTGCGACATTAAAATAACACTTCCGCCGTCGGCTAAAATTTTATCAATGGTAGGTTTTGCAGCTTCAATTCGAGTAGCGTCGGTAACATTAAAATTTTCATCTAATGGCACATTAAAATCAACACGAATAATCGCTTTTTTATCTTTGAAATTGAAATCGTTTAAAGTTTTCATTATATCTGTATTTAATTTAAAAATTACTAAAGTGCCACAAAGATACACTATTTTGCAATTTTGATTTCTAGTGCTTCGTATTAAAAAATAGCTAATTAATAACGAAATCGATGTAAATTTATAAATTCCACAAGAAAAATGTTAATTAGAGGGCCGGGTGTTGGGTGTTGGGTGTTGGGTGTTGGGTGTTGGGTGTTGGATGTTGGGTGTTGGGTGTTGGGTGTTGGGTGTTGGGTGTTGGGTGTTGGGTGTTGGGTGTTGGGTGTTGGGTGATGGGTGATGGGTGTTGGGTGTTGGGTTTTGGGTTTTGGGTGTTGGGTTTTGGGTGTTGGGTTTTGGGTGTTGGGTTTTGGGGATTGGGTTTTGGGGATTGGGTTTTGGGTGTTGGGTTTTGGGTGTTGGTGTTGGGGGTGTTACAATAAAAAAAGCCGCTTCAGCAAGGAAATGGCTTCTGATTTTTAAAACATAATATGACTGTCCGTAACTCATACCAACAGTCTAAATAATGACAATATACTTTGCGTCTCTGCGCCTTTGCGTGAAATTGGGCTCGCAAAGTCGCGAAGACGCAAAGATCAGAATGGATTATATTTGTGAAAAACATTCAACAACTAATTTATTCTGTGAAATGGTACTAGTCACGGATAGTCATAAAACATAATACTTGCCCATGAATTAAGTAGGCCACTTAAGGGTTAAATCAGGATTGGGGCATTCTGGAAAGATGGTAGAAATGTAACCAAATATTTGAGGCGCTGATGTGGTTGCAAAAGAGTATCCTTGTTTGGCGCCTATCATGGTTTTTTTACCTTTTTCTAATCTAAAAGGTCCAAATCTCAACTGTTTTCCTTGGATAATTTCATTTTCAAGCCATTTAATAAGTACTGGATCGGTAGTTGTAAATTTTATATCCTTAGCTAGAAGAGCTGTTGTGGGTAAAACGGGCATTACCCCTACAGCTGGGTCATTGCCTGCTACAGATCCTCCAGAAGAAATTTCGATTCCGAACCCAATACTCATTGGAGACCAGCGCCATGTTCTTGAGTAAAACACATTGCTATCCATCCAGGGTCTTATTATATTTATGCGTTTGAATGAGCAAGAAAAATTATAATCAGTATTAGTGGCGGAGGCTTTGAAATGGGTTTCTTTCTCTGGAGACTTTTCATTCCATGAAGCAATCATATTTGATGCCGTATGCCTAGAATTATATCCTGTTGAGGGTTTTGGAAGGGGTGAAACCCCATCAAAAGAAGAGCTTCCTTGCGTATTCAAATGACCAATTGCTGATATTTTTGAATTTTGGCAACAGCAGAACTTTGGAAGCATTCCTAAGCCACCCGACCTTGACTGGTTATCATAATCCTTATTATCAAAAACGAAAGGAGTCCAAAGTTCGGCTTTAAACCAGTCCTCATATTTGGGTACACTATCATAATGCTGATAGGTACTTCCATTATCTAGTTCACCTGTATATTGCTTATATCGATTATTTAAGTTATTCCAATAGACATATCTTTCCTTTGATTGAAGCTCCTCAATAGTGGCTAATGCATTCTCTATCTCCGCTTTGTAGCCTTTGTTTAACCAGTCATAATCAGCTGTTTCATACTTCTTAATTACAGCATCGGGAACTTTTATTCCTCCATTTTTTTCAGTTGATTTAGCCGTTTCCAAATCATCTTGGGCACAATAGAAATTGCTTGAATATTTTTGATAAGCAAGAAATTCTTCTGTTGGTACATCGCCATGGATCAATAATTTTTCGGCTTTCAATAGCTCCTCCTTTTCAAGTGGTGTTAATTCAGTTATAGCTGTTTCTTTGCCATCAAGAATTAATTTATAAATATCAGAAACCGATGCCGCTTTGGCTGTCGCAACATAACTGCATTCGAGTGTAAGGTTTAAAAAATTGCTTATGTAGTATTGGTCTTTTTTACTAGACGGATCTAAATCGGTTTGGACAGTAATCCCAGGAATTTGAATAGATAGCAATGACGAAGGATTATTTCCAACGACACCAAATTGACTAAAAGAGGCTGCTATTTTACTATACAATTGAGAGCTTTGGACTGTATCTTCTTGTTGTTGTTTTACTCGATAATTCATGATGTCTTTACAGTATTATTATGAAACAAATAAGGAGCAAGTCATTAGTCCTGCTCCTAAATTTTTAGTTTTCTTTAGTAATAATTTTTATGAAGCCCAAGGCAAATTTGGGTTTGGATCGGGCAATTTAGGTAGCACTTGGCTAATAGAAGCAATAATCTGAGTGTCTTTGATCACTATCTTGTTTCCCGCAATTGTACCTTGAATCTTATGTTCGTCTTCTCCATAACTAACTCTTCCAGAAATACTAAAAGGACCAATGCCTACTCTAGCAGATGCTTCGACATTTCTTTTAAGCACATCTTCAACAGTATTAGTGAACTGTCCGATAATTTCAACATTTCTTGCTAAAATATAAGTGGTTGGCAAGGTTACAAAAGGACCGCTAGGTTTAATGCCTTCTACAATGCTACCTCCTGTTGAATATTCAGCTGCTGGAGCGCTTGGCGAAAATTTCCAAGCTTTACTGTTAAATAATAACGGGTTCATCCAAGGGCGACTAATGGTAACTCTCATTAATTCACATTTGAAAGTCAGATTCGTTTCATCTATTTTAGTATAGCCCTTATCTTCTTTATAAGAACCTTCTCCTTCTATAGATATAATGCCATAATCAAAACCTAGACTACCTGCTGCTGCAATTGAAGTAGAAGTAGATTGGTTGTCTAGATCTTTTTGATTAAATTCAAACTTAGTCCAACCTTCTTCTTTATGCCAATTTTTATAAGATGGAGCCATAGTAACCGGGCAAAATTGCATACCGTCATCAAGAGTACCTTGATTGTCTGCGTATTGTTTGTTCAGGTTTTCCCAAAAAGCAGCACCTTCCATCCCTTGATATTGTGCAATAATAGCAACATTGGTATCTTGTTGCACTCTTCCAGCCGCAGTCCAAGCTTTATATGCATTATCTTTTTCAGCTTTCAACCTTGAAGATGGTTTAGGCAATGTGTGGTCATTATCGTACGTACTCCATGCTTCATTATAGGCATCCAAAGCATCTAAATAGGTATACATGGCGTTATCACACTTGTCCTTTAACAAATCATAACTTGCAATTGCCTCATCAAGTTTCTTCTTTTCTGATTCTTTAATGCTAGCCAAAGGAAATAGTTTATAGTCCAATATACTTTTATAGGCACCAGAGACAGACATAATAACTGGAGAAAAAGTAGTATTAAACTCACTAGCGGTGTCAAATATTTGCGATATTTCCTTATTATCAGCTGGCTTTGCTTCTGGATTTAATCCCGTAGGTATGTATTGTCCTGGATTTAGCACTGATAAAAGTGATTCGCCAAGTTTAAGTTCACCCATAGGTGTACTAACGCCTAGAGCTATGGCAATTTTTGAATACAGTTTTTCGTAAAGAGCTACATTATAGTCTTTATCATTGAGTTTACTTTCCATTTTTTTTAGATTTTTAGTTAATAGTATTTTTAGTGAAAAATTGCATTCTTTAAAGTGATTTTGAAATTACAGCATGATGCATGGTTGTGCTCTTCTCTTCCTTTTTTCTTTCAATAAGTACATACTTTTCTATGGATTGAAGTGTTGAGGATTTATAAGAGTCACTTTTCATTACAGCAGCTGCTTCGTCTCTTGAAATGTTTTCAAATTTCCATTCATTTTGATCATAATATAACACCGCAAAAGGCTCATCACTTGGCAAACGAAGTTTAAATGTTACTGGAAGTTCTCCAAGATTATACCCTGTTAGTCTAAGCATTTGAGTTTCTGTATGCGTAAATTGAACTCCATCACGTGCTTTATTGTTATGCCAAGCACATTCGGGCATAAGGTAACAGGTGCCCCCATCGTCTACTTGACCATCAGCATTTGTAGTCACGTGACCTCCTACTGTAAACTCAGGATGCACACCACCAGCGTTTGGATTTGTTACATAGCAATTATGATTAATGCCATTATCAATAAGTAATTTTTTCCAGCTATCTCCTTCATGACCTGGAATTTTTTTTGGATCATACGTGCTTCCGTCTACATTATATAAGTTAGCATTTACTGTTACAACAGCTGCTCCTGTTGATTCTACACGATAATTTTGTAACGTATCGACAAAAGTTTTAATACGTTCTAAATCTTTAATTTCTTCCATAATTGTTAGTGTTAGATGATTGTATTTCGGTACTGCTTTAAATGATTCTTCAAATGTTCATTTTGAAATCAAAAAAAAGTTTTTCTTTTTTTGACTAGGTTTCAAATGCAAAGTATTAGTAGCGCTGTTTCTAGTAAGCAACTACTCACCATTCAATATAACTTGTTGATTATATTCTTATTAACCATTATAAAATTGATGAATTAATACCTCGAATTATTAAAAAATGTCATCAAGTGGTCGATATGTAGGTACGAAAGCGGGAATTATAGGTTTAGAATTAAAAGGACACTTTGTAAACAAGTAGAAACATCTTTACTAGATGAACAACATTGCACATAATTACCCTTCTAGTCAAGCAATAAAATGATGATAAAGAAATTATTCATTTTTGGTGTTGGGGATTGGGTGATGGGGATTGGGGATTGGGTGCTGGGTGTTGGGTGTTGGGTGCTGGGTGCTGGGTGTTGGGTGTTGGGTGATGGGTGCTGGGTGTTGGGTGGTGGGTGGTGGGTGGTGGGTGTTGGGTGGTGGGTGGTTGGTGGTGGGAATTGGGAGTTGGGTCTGACTAATTAACCGATTTAACAACTCAACAGTTAAACAATTCAACAGTTAAACAATTCAACAATTAAACGATTACACAATTCAACGATTCAACAATTAAACGATTCAACGATAAAACAATTAACCCATTACAAAACATAAAAAAAGCCCTCTCCAAAAAAATGAAAAGGGCTCAAGTAGTTCTCTAATTATGAAATTATTCGTGTACAGGGTCTTGGGTACATGGACAATTACTTAATCCTTGGAAGAAATCAAATCCTAAAGTAACCATGTGTGTTCCTGAATTGTAGGCCGCAAACTCATTCAATGTGATTTGATAGGCATAGCCAAAATAAAAACCTGATTTTTTGAAACCAACCATCGGACCAACATTTAGGGGTTTACCAATTTGGTCATTCAAAAAACGGTAAGAAGCGCCTACCCAATAGTAATCATCATAACTGTTATATTTTCTGTATTTGATGTTGATGTCGGTACTAGATCTTCTGTCGGATTCAAAATACTGAAAATACACAGAAGGCTCTATTTCGGCACGATTGTATCCACCATCACTAAAAACATAGCCTGAATATATTTGATAATTACGTAACAAATCGGGTTCTAAGGCTATAAATTTATCTAAATCTTTTGGCAAAATATTACTTGCATTAAAACTTGCGTAAAATCTATTGAGACGATACAATACCCCTACATCAAAGTTGTTGTTGGAAGTAAAACGATTATTATTAATGGATGGATCCGGATTGGTAGGATCTAAATCATTAATATCAATTTTGAAATTATTGATGTTGAATGATAAACCAAAAGACAAATATTGTTTGGAATAATAATCCAAAATAATATGATGTGAAAATGACGCTTTGGCTCCCGTTTGACGTGTGTTTCCGTTTTTATCATTGTACATAGAAATTCCAACACCCGATTGATCGGCAACTCTAAAATCGGCATAGACAGATTGATTGTTTGGAGCATCTTTGATACCCACCCATTGCGTCAAGCCATTTAATCGAATTCTAAAATTGTCACCAATCCCAGCATAAGTTGGTGATAACACAAAAGGATTGTCGGCCAAATACTGTGTCCAAACGGGCAAATTCAACTCTTGAGTGTGACCTGCCACACCCACTAAAAGCAACAATGCAATGATACTCTTTTTCATAATATAGTAGATTCTTTGTTGGTATTGCAACGACGCTGATGGGGCACAGCGTCGTTGTCACCTGTTATTTTGGGTTACTTCCTTCTATCGTTATTCCGTTATCTCATTAAAGTAAAGTGACCTACAAATTCACGATCGTCTTGTACATTTTTCAATTTCAATATATACCAGTAATCACCAGTAGGCAATTCGAGACCATTGTATTTACCGTCCCAACCTTGACCTTCTCTTAGCGTGTCTACTTTTCTACCGTAACGGTCAAAAATACTAATCGTTAAATCTTTGTAATTGATCGTATTCGTTGGTGTCCAAGTATCATTATTACCATCTCCGTTTGGCGTAAACACATTCGGAATTTTGATATCAATGAATTCGAAGAAACGAGTCGCAGTCGCTTCACAACCATTGGCGTCTCTCACAATCACAGTATAGTCACCTGATCTATAGTAAATCAATTTGTTATTTGTGTCGAAGGTATTTCCACCGTCAAATGAATACTGATAATTACCAGCACCACCCGTTGCAGTAGCCACTATCTCGTTCAATCCTCCATCGGCTAAGGTCAATGTCAAAGGCGTAAATCCAAGAACTTCAAACTGAACTGTAGTCTTCTCACAACCATTAGTATGTCTAGCCGTAATGGTATGTAAACCAGGTGTAAGATTACTAAAAATATTGCTCGCTTGGAATACAGCCGAACCGTCAAGTGCATAATCTACATCCGCTGGATTGGTAATACTTGCATCTACAGTTACAGTAACCGTACTACTTGGTGAATTGTTATCACAACCATAGGCTACAGTAGCTTTTGGATCTAAATTTACGGATTCGTCTAGCGATACAATCCATTCTGCGGTACAACCATTGAAATCCCTGATGTATACCGTGTGATCTCCACCCGTTAAACCTGCAAAATTAAACACGTTTTGAGTAGCTGTTCCTGTTACATAAGTACCATTGATATCATCAAGCGTTACACTATAAGGCATTACACCACCAGTGATATTTACATCGAATGCAGCATTGTTATCACCAGCGCAAAGTTCTTGTACTTCTGAACCAGCCACTGTGTTTACAAAAATTGGTTGAGGCTCTGTAATCGTTTCAGATAAAAGAATGAAACAACCGTTTTCATCTTGTACAATAATTTGATACGTATCTGGTGCTAATTGATCAAACAATCCTGTATCAAAGAACTGATCCAATCTTGGTGAAATGGCGTACTTAATTACTCCTGTTCCTCCGGAAGCCGTTACATTAATGATACCATTTGCGGCACCGTTACAAGTAACTGGCGTTACCACAGTAGTAGCAGACACTGGCAATAAAGGTTCTGTGATGGTAACCGTACCGGTAGAAATCACATTACAATCTTGACTATCTACTCTAACTTGATAGGTACTCGCTGCTAAGTTGGTAAAGCGTCCTGGAGTTAATTGTGTTGGTGCTGGAACAATTGGCGTTCCAGAACCATTTAGCAAGGTATACACATAGTTGCCTAAGCCACCTGTTGCCACAGCCACAATTACACCACTAGTATCGCCATTACAGTTAATTTTCGCATTGACAACATCCAAGACTACTGCTAGCGTTGGTAATGGATCAATCTTAATATCATTCGAAACAATACTTACACAACCATTCGCATCACGCACGTAGTAATGGTAAACACCTACAGGTACATTAAGGATAGTTGTAGAAGTTGCAAAAGTACCATACGTAAGTAAGGAACCTGTTGGTGTAAAAGTGCCATCTGCACTATACGTATACGTTCCTGTACCACCAGTTGCACTTAAGGTTATCGTCGATAAAACAGTACATGTTTGTGAACTAGCCAATACTAAACTTGCTACCACCTCTGTTGGTTCTCCAATTACAATTGGTGCTGAAGTAGTGCCACAACCCCAACCATCGGTTACAGTTACAGTGTACGTTCCTGCACCTAAATTATTGAATACATTCCCTGTTTGCGGTCCTGAGCTAAGCATTGGCGTAGCCGAAGTCGTATTCAAGGTGTATAAGTAATTCGACCCTTGACCACCTGTTGGAACACTTACAGTAATACTCGCATTAGTATCTCTAATACAAGTCAATAAAGTAGTACTTGGCGTGGCGGTAAAGGCAATTGGTGTTGGGTTATTCAACAGTACTGTAGTGAATACTTCACATAATTTAGGATCTCTCACTTTCACGGTATACGTTCCAGCGGTTAACGCATTGAAACTTGAAATCGCAGACCATGGCGTTACTACAGTAGCTCCTCTTTCTAATTGGAATTCATAACCACCTGGCCATCCACCAGTAGCCGTTGCTGAGATCGAACCATCATTATTACCTGTCACACAAGTAATGGCAGTATGGGTTTCACTAATAGCTAAAATAGCTGTTGGACCTGTAATCGTAAAGTTTTTGCTTACGGTACAGAAAGGCGTATTGGTTAAAGTAGCCGTAATCATAAAGGTACCCGCACGTAAATTAGTAAGCGTAATTGGCCCAAATGTTGGACTATTAGTCGTAGGTACCACCACAACTGGTGCTAATGGATTCGCAATATCATATACCGTATAATCAAACGGTCCAGCATTATCTATTGGCGTAGGTACTCTGTCAATTAGAGTCACTCTTGCACTTCCGTTAGTACCGCCAAAACAAGTCACATCAACTATGTTATCAATAGTCAAGTCGAACGTGTTAGGCTCATTCACGTAGTGTACTCCAATGATCTCACAATTTGTATCTAAGTTTCTCACCGTGATTTCGTAGTTTCCTACTGGTAAATTGGTAAAAGTAGCCACACCACCAACAATTGAAACTGGTGGTAAATTATATACAGCTCCTTTTGTCGCAATCGGTGGCACACTATTATCATAGGTTACATCCTGAACCGTAAACTGCAAGTTAGCAGGTGTTCCACCAATGGCACTAACTGAAACAGCAATATCCTCAAGATTCGTACAAGTGATCGCACGCGTAACATTTACATTCACTTGATCCAATTGGATATAAGGATTGATTGTAATGGCTGCCGTTGACGTTCCCATACAACCTTTGTTGTCATATACATTCACGATATAAGAACCTCCTGAAAGATTCGCTTCGGTGTATACATTGCTGTTACCAAATTGAACTACCGTATTTGGAGTGCCAACTTTAATGAATTCATAATTCAAGTACGTCCCTGAACCACCTGTAACTCCTGTAACGGAAATCGTTGCTAAGTTGCCTGTGTTGCCTGAAGTACAAGCGAATGGAACCGGAACTATAGTTGGTACTACAATTGGATTGGGTTGTGTAACAACAATAGTTTTAGTATCATCACAATCTCTTGCAGAAGTTACTACTACTGTATATCCATTCACATCTGAAGCTTCTAATCCACTGAATAAAGAGGAAGTTTGAGGACCAACATTTACAGCTGCTCCTGTTATTGACGTTCCTGTTAATGTATACGTATATAC
Source organism: uncultured Flavobacterium sp. (assembly GCA_963509895.1). GTDB lineage: Bacteria > Bacteroidota > Bacteroidia > Flavobacteriales > Flavobacteriaceae > Flavobacterium. The sequence continues at coordinate 34,166 of CAUPCW010000004.1, read as the reverse complement.
AGGATTATCATTTACGCCAGGCGCTGGAGTATTCATAGTTGCTGTAATTGTACCATCAAATCCTCCATTGCAAATTACTGGGGTTGTCGTTAAAGCAAAACCAGTGATCAATGTTGGGGCTTGTAAAGTAATCGTAGCCGAAACTTCACAACCTGTAGTCGTATCGCGTACATATACCGTGTGCGCTCCTGAAGCCAAACCAGCAAATGGAGTAGTCATTGGATACACACCACTATCAATTCTGTATTCATAAGTTCCTGAACCACCTGTTGTACTCACTGACACTACCCCATCATTCGTTGTACAAGATACTGGAGTAGTAACCGTTGGCGTTAAAATAAGCGGTTGACGAATCACCACTAATGCTGCGGCCGTCGTAGAGCAACCATTAACATCTTTCACCGTTACATCATAACTTCCTGGAGCGTTGACTACAAAAGTTGGGCTGGTCTGGAAACCACCACCAATACTGTATTCAAATGGTCCTACTCCTATTGGAGTATTGATAGTAAACGTATACGTTCCATTGATTGGATCTGGACATTCGCTAAATGGCGCAACGGTAATGTTTGATGGATTTGGATCTAAAATAATAGTTACCGAATCAGAATCAATACAACCATTCGCATCCATTACATACACATCCCAAACCATATTGGTACCACCATTTGTATCTACTGTAAGTTGATTGCTTAATCCGTAAGCCGTTAATGCTGGTGCGGAAGAAGGACTTTGAAGCACCACATACTTATACGTTGGCGTACCATCTATTGCTGCAACAGTAATCGTTGCAGTATCATTGTTACAATTAATATTCGTAGCCGTCGTTGAAAAGTCTAAAGCTAATAAAGGTTGGCTAACCGAAATAGGAACAATTGCTTGACATCCTGAAGTAAGGTCATTTACTGTAAAGGTATAAGGACCTGCAGGTACACCTGTATAACGAATCACATCACCCAACTGAGTCATTGTTCCCGCACTAGGTGATAAGCTAAAGTTATAATTAGCAGGGACTATATAATTTGAAACTGTAAATTCTATCGTTCCTGTGCTATCGCTATTGCAATACACATTATTGATTACTTGAGTCGTAGCCGCAATTTTATCCGCTTCTTCAACTATAATCGTTTTGGTAGTACTACAACCATTCGCATCTGTTACTCTAATTACATAAGTATCTGGAGCCAAAGTAGCAAAGCTAAATGGTGCAGCACTTGGTGCACTTGGTGGAGTCACTGCTGTAGCAGGTGCAATAATTTCAAATACAAATGGACCAACACCAGCCGTAACTGAATTAACAGTTACAGTAGCTACTGTTCCAGGTGTGTTACAATAAATTGGAGTTGCAGTAAGATCCATATCCGTTGGTGGTGTGTAGGGAAGCACATCTGCTGTTCCAGTAACTTCACAACCGTTGGCATCTCTTACTACATAAGTAATCGTTTGTGCTGTATTCACAGAGAAAGAAGCCGATGCTTGGTAAGTAGCCCCATTGTCAAAACTATAGCTATAACCTGTAGTTCCTCCTACTGGAGTAATAGTAACTATTGCGTCTAGTGGCGCATTAGCTGTATCACAACCAAATGGTGTAACCACAGCAGTTGCTGTTAATGGAGCTGGTTGACCAATACTTACCGTAATAGGTGCCGAAACACAAAGCTTTGCGTCTCTAACCAAAATAGTATACGTATTCACACCTAAACCACTAAACACATTCGAAGCTTGGTAAGCCCCTCCGTTTAGACTGTATTCATAAGCTATATTTCCTCCAGAAGGCGTCAAGGTAATTGTTCCGTCTAAAGAACCAATACAACTTACATCCTTAGGAGCAGCAATAGCTGTTGGAGTAGTATTTGGAGTAATAATGATATCTTGAGATTCAGCTTGACATCCTTGAGAATCCGTTACTCTAAATTTATACGTTCCTGAAATAATTGTAGTATATGGATTTGCCGCTACTGCATAACCTGTTCCATTATCAACTTCAAAAGTAGTATAACTAGTAGTTCCTCCCGCTGGTACCAAAGTGATACTGGCTGGATTTGGACAAGTTAAATCTTGAGTCATATTGGCTTGTAAGGTCAATTGCGGTTGAATAGTATAATTTACAAAAGCCTCACAACCATTGTCATCTTTGATACCCAATACATACAATCCTGGTGCAGTGAATATAGGGTTAGCCGTGCTAACTGATCCGTTTACAGTATAGGATTTAGTTCCATTATAAGTAGTGGTTATTGTATTTGGGCTCAAATCTACTGTTAATGGTGAACCAACATAACATTGAGCTGCTGGAGCTACAATCGTTGGTGCTGCATCGCTTACAACGCTTACGTTTTGTATTGCAATACAACCATTAGCATCTTTTACATACACATCCCAAGACAAAGCGGTCAAGTTCGTATCTACAGTTAGTATTGGACTAGTACTGTATGCTCCAACAGCTGGTGCTGTTGGACCACCCGCTACCACTGCATAAGTATATGTTCCTGTTCCGCCTGTTACTGCACTTACTGTAATAGTAGAAACATCTTGTGAACAGAATACTTTACTTGCTGTAGCAGTAAACATAATTGGTGCTGGTAAAGTAATCGTAACGGCATCATCTTCTGTACAACCTGTTGTAGTATCCGTTACAGTTACTGTATACGTTCCTGCCGAAAGACCTGCTAACGTAATTACATCTGCAGCCGCAGATTGTGTAAATGGTAATGCAGCTGGTACACTTGTTACCGAAATTGAATAATTACCACTTGCACTAAATCCTGTTACTGTAAAACTAGCCGAACCATTATTTGTAGTTCCGTTAGCAACATCACAAGAAATATCATTTATCACCGCACCCACTATAGCAATAGGAATCACTGGTGCTACAGTGTATGATTCTTGGTAGGTACAACCAAAAGTATCGGTCACTTGGAACATATAATCACCAACAGGTAAATTATTAAATACTGCTGAAACAGCAAAACCTGCGGTAATTTGTGGTGGATAAAGTGCCGTTGGAGCACCATTAAATTGAATAATTCGGAAAGTCAAAGCTCCCACACCATTAGTAGCAGTTACTGTAACACCTGTTGTTGGTGCTGGACAAGTTGGTGCAGTAGAGACTACGAAATTCAAGTCAGTTGGTTTGTTTAACGGATTAACATCTATAGTTTGAAGTAAAGTTTCGCAACCATTCGCGTCTTTTACTCTATAACTTATAGTTTGAATACTTCCATTATCATTTACAGTATAAGTAGGATCAGAAGTGTAACCTAATCCATTAAAGTTATATAAATAGCCTGAACCTGTACCACCACCAGCTGTAACTGTAATTACAGTTGAAGTACTACAAGTAGTATTGGCTGGGAATGCAGCGCTAGCAGTTAATGGAGTTGCTGGAGCAACAATTACATTAGTATCATCTGTTGAACAACCTCTTCCAGAATTTACTCGAACGGTATAAGTTCCCGGAAGTAATCCTAAGAATATGTTTGAAGATTGAGCAACTGCCAATTGAGGTCCTGCAATAATTTCGTAGGTATAACTAGGATTATTATTACCTGCTAAAAGTGTCACCGTAATACTTCCGTTATTATCTCCTACACACAAAGCTGGAGTAGTAGCTGGAGTAAATGTAACTGGAGTTGGCGCACCTAAAGTAACTACAGCAGTTGTAGTACAGTTAGTTGGTGTAGCGGAGTCCGCCATAGTTATTGTATAAGTGTTGGCTGGTAATCCAGAAATAACTCCTGTTGTATTATTTATTACAACACTTACTGGTGATGGTGAAATAGTATAAGTATACGTTCCTGTACCACCTGCTCCAGACATTGTAATCACACCATCATTATTGGCACAAGTTGGTAATGCAGTAATAGCTGGTGTAGCCACTAATGGTGCAGCAATAGTTATTGTTTCAGTATCCGTACAACCATTAGCATCTTTGATAATGATAGTATGTGGACCTGAATTTAATCCTGTAACGGTATGTGGCAAACTAGGAATACTAGCAAAAGCACCTCCGTCTACACTTATAGAATAAGCGCCTGTACCAGCTGTGGTTTCTGTTACCAAAATTCCAAAAGTCCCTTGAGCAACACATTTGTCAACCACAGATAAAGTAATAACTGGGGTTGGGTCTTTAGCAATGGTTACAGAAAGAGGGAAGGTACAACCATTAACATCTCGCACTATTATGTTCCAATTTAAATCAGTTCCTGCAACACCTGGATCTAAAGTCAGAACATTTCCTGATGCAAAACTGCTTGGTACAGTAGGCGCAACAGCATAAGCATATTGATAAGGCCCTGTTCCTCCTGTTGTGGTTAAGGTTACCAAAGCTCCTGAATTACAATTCGCAGGTACATTTGAAGTAACAGACGATGTCAGTGGTTGCGCAGGTTGAGTGATTTGGAAAGTATAAGCTGCTGAACAAAGAGTTCCGGTAGCTTCAGTAACTTTTAAAACATAATTACCTGCAGGTAATGTTGTAATATTTCCTGAAAAAGGTCCGCCTGCTGCACCTGTCAAAGTACCAACGATAGGTGTAGGTAGTGGCAAAAGTGTCAATGCATTTAATACTTCATAATTGATACTTGTTACAGATGCATCAAAATTTTGAACCGTAAAAGCTAGTGTTCCATTAGCAGTACCATTACAAGTAACATTAGTACTCGTTGTACCAGTTATATTAATTGTTGAAGGTGGTGGTGGTGTAGTAAATTCTTTAATTGAAATACAATTAAATGAATCCTTTACTTGAAAAAAGTAAGTTACACCATGTAACAATCCTGTAAAAGTATAAACATTACTTGCCAAAGGAGCGGTTTCTGTTAATGGTTGACCAAAGATTGAATACCTAAATGGTCCTATACCCCCTGAAGTAGTAACTTCAACATCTACTCCTGTCGCACAATTATTTGAGTCAACTAAAAAGCTTTGTTGTAAAAATGGAGGAGTTTCAATTCTAATCTTAGGACTTTTGAATTCACATCCATTAGCGTCAACCACTGTGATATAATAATCTCCAAAATTCAAACCAGTAAAACTATGTACTGGAGTTGCAGCTGCGCTTGCCTCAGTGAAAGTAGCAATTTGTGTAAAAGCATTATCATATAATCTATACACATAAGGAGCCGTTCCTCCTGAAGTCACATTTACATCAAAACTTCCTGGAGTATTTGTATTACATTGAATCGCATTTGTAACAATATTTACAGCAATTGCTGGAGGGTTTATTAAAGTAATACTTCCAGTAGCATCACAACCTTTAGCATCTCTAACTATATAATTATAAGTACCCGCTGCTAATCCACCAAATACATTAGCAGAACCAAAAGAAGTTGGTACTGAAGGCGAAGAAGCAATGGCATAAGTAAACGGAGCAACACCTGCGGTAGCCGTTAATCGAATAGAACCATCAGTAAACCCATTACAAGTTGGACTAACATGTGTTTCACTTGCTGTAACTGTTACTGTTGTGTTTGTAGTAACTACATTCGTTAGTGCGGTACATGGAATACCATTAGCGTCAGTAATTTCAAATTCATAAGTTGAACCTGTTGTACCAGATGCAGTATAAGTAAAAGTTGTTCCTGCAAAAGGAATTGGACTTCCTGTATAGGTACCTGCTCCAATTTTAACTCTATAACCAAAAGGAGCGAGTCCGCCTAAAACATCCACTTTTATAGTCGCCTCTTGAGGTAATGAACAAGTAATATCTTTGGTAACAATTGCCGTTGCAGTTAACGCCTGGTTTACCGTAACCGTTGTAGTAGCTGGACAACCATTGGCATCTGTTGCTGTAATGGTATACGTTCCTGCTGCTACAGTAAACGTGTTGGCTGGACTTGGTGCCAAACCTGTGTTTATAGTATAAATATAAGGAGCTAAACCACCTGATCCGACAGCCACAATTTGGAATGAACTACCACTTGCGCCACATTGGTTTGTTACCGATGCAGTTACCGCTGGAGAACCGTTATTAATTATTGTAACTGGAAACGCTAGCGTAGTACAACCTTTCGCATCTCTAACATACACATCCCAAACTAGATTTGCTCCAGAATTAGTATCTACAGTAATAACACTTGAAGTTCCAAAAACTGTTGGCGCTGAAGCTCCAGAAAGAACTGCAGCATAACCATAATTAGTAGTTCCGCCTGTTGCTGTTACAGTAATTTGTGAATTGTCATTACTACAGAACACGTTAGTTGCAGTTGCATTAGTAATAGCTAAAGCCGCTGTTGGTTGTGTAATAGTAACAGATTTACTATCCGTACAACCCGTTGTAATATCAGTAACACTGAAAGTATAAGTTCCTGCAACTAGCCCTGTTAAAGTACGCACATCTCCCGATGGGCTCAAAGTGTACGGTAAACTTGCTGGAGTAGAAGAAACCGTAATGTTATAATTTCCAGAACTACTAAAGCCTGAAACTGTAAATCTTGCAGAACCTGTAGTACTTCCGAAACAATCTACATCGGTCAATTTGGTAGCGGTAACAGCAATTGGGGTTACTGGTGCAACAGTATGTGATTCTGTATAAAAACAACCATTGGCATCGGTTACTCTAAAAGTGTAATTCCCTGGTAATAAATTTGGGAAATTGGCAGCTACTGATGATCCTGCAGTCGTTATTGGTCCAAAATTAGAAGCAGCTGTACCTGAATTTGTTCCTGTGATCAAGAACGATAAAGCGCCTACTCCATTTGTAGCCGTTACAGTTACCGTTGTAGTGGTGGCTGTACAAGTTACTGCTGCATTTGTGAACGTTAAATCTGTTGGTTTGTTTAATGGTGCTAAAACAATAGCTTGCATTGGTGACAAACAGCCATTGGCATCTCTAACTATTATATTAAATGTTTGTGTTAAACCATTATCGTTAACAACCCTTGTGGCATTATTTACAAAAGTACCCCCATTGTCATAACTATACGAATATGTACCTGTTCCACCACCTGGTGTCACTATTATGGTTGTTGATTGACTAGCATTGGTTGTTGAATTACAACTAAAAGGTGCTGCTACAACTGTAAAAGATACTGCTGTTGGTTGTGTAAGTGTGATAGAACCAATTGTAGAAACGCAACCTTTACTATCTCTCACTTGGTAAGCATAAGCAATATTTGCGCTTAAACCGCTATAAGTAGCCGTGGCAGAAAATCCTAAATTATTAAAATTATATTGGTAACCGCCTGAACCGCCTGAGCCTACTAGTGTAACCGAACCGTCTGTTCCACCATTACAAGAAACTTGTGTAGGCGTTGGCGCTACTGAAGGGTTAGTGATTGGACTAACTGTTGCAGAAGTCGTTGTTTGACAACTATTCGCATCGGTAATTACAAAAGTATAGGTGTCAGCATTGGCATTGCTTACGCTTGTAGTAAACGTTAATGAAGCACTTGCTGGACCTCCTGAAACTGGTGTTCCTGTACCTTTTTGAACCGTATACGTGAAAGGTGCTTTTCCGCCTGTAATTGTTGTGGTAATTACAGCATCAGGACTCGTTGAACAATCTAACGTTTTGGTTACAGCTGCACTAGCTGTTAATTGTGCATAAACCTCTGTTGGCGCTGGCGCTGCCACCACACAACCATTTTTATCTTTAATATAAACCGTATAGGTTCCTGCGGCAACTGTAAATACTCCTGTAGTGTTTGTGAAAGAACCTGTTGCACTTAAATCAAAAGTAATAGGAGTTAAACTCGTTACTGATGGAGTTGCCGTAATGGTAAACGTGCTTCCAGAAGCCGAACATTGATTAGGAACTGTAACCGAAGTAATCGCTGGTAAAGCATCACTAATTACGGTAACAGTTCTACTTGTTGTACATCCGTTAGCATCTTTTACATACACATCCCAAGACAAAACCGTTCCGTTTGTAGTATCGATATTCAATACATTTCCTGAAGCATACGTTAGAGTTGTGGTACTTCCAGCTACCCGATAAGCATAAGTATAATTTGGAGTACCGCCTGATGCCGTAACGCTTATTTGTGAAACGTCGTTATTACAATTTACGTTTGTGGCAACAGCAGTGTTAATCGCTATAGCTGCTGCAGGTTGTGTTAAGTTGATGGTGTAAGTAGCCGTACAATCAGTAGTACGATCTTTTACTACAATAGTGTACCCTGTAGCTGGTAAATTAGCTATAGTAATTGTAGGTGCCGATTGATTATTATTACTATCAACAGTAGTACCGGCAGTATTGGTCACAACATAATCATAGCGATGCCCGTTTAATCCACTTACTGTAAATTGAATAGTTCCTAAATTACCAAAACATAGTATTGGCGAAGTAACACTTCCACCAGCAACAATATCTGGAGTACCACTAACAGTGTAAGATCTAGTTAATGTACAATTCGTTTTGGTATCTCTCACTTGGAAAACATAGGCTCCCGGAGCTAAGGCTTTAAATTCTCCATCTGAATTTTCAGTAGCATCAAAACCAACAGGTCCAGAAATAATGCTGTACCTTTTGGGAGCTGAAACTCCTGTACCTGCAATATTCACATGACCACCTGCAGGAGAGGTTCTACAATCCCATCCAAAATCTGTAATGGTTATTCCTGTAAATTGTTCAGGAGCTGCTATTGTAATAGACAATGGTCCTATTTGACAGTTGTTGGCATCACGCACAAGTGCATTTACTGGTGTTGCTGTTGTCGTTGAAAAAGTGTTAGTGGTAGTAAAAGGATTTCCATTAAAACTGTATTGTAACGTTCCTGTACCACCTGAGGCAGTTACAGTTACTACAGCAGGTACCGTTCCTGTTGGACTACATCCTATATCGGTCGCTCCAATAGAAGCCGTAACTATTGATGGATTGGCAATCGTAACTTGAACTACTACCGATTCACAACCTTTACTATCAATTACCTTAACATCATACACTCCTGCCGCCAAACCTGTAAACACATTAGTAGTTTGCGTAGTATACGTTGATGCTGTACTTAGTTTAATTGCATAAGTATAGGCGCTTGTGAAACCAGCCGAAGCCGTTATGGTAATGGTTCCGTCATTGGCATTATTACAAGTAATATCTGTTTTGATTGGGCTAGCCACTGGAGTGGTTTTGGCCGTTACTGTAATTGTATTACTAGTTGCAGGACAACCTCTACTATCATATACGGTAAACACATAGGTTCCCGCTAGAGTTGCCGTATAGGGGAAAGAAGTTACAGTTGAAGCCGCACCACTATTGCGAGATACAGTATAAGTATAAGGTGTTCCATTTCCTCCTGAAACTACAGGATTTCCAATAGAAGCATCCGCTAAACACGTTAAATCATTGATTAAAGACACAGTAAACCCTAATTGTGGCGCAATCACTATACTTGAAATGGTCGCTGTACAATTGTTGCTATCGGTTACCACAATAGTGTGTGGACCTGGTGCTACATTGGTAAAGGAATAGGTCGTGGCAGCTGAGCTAACGGCTGCATTGCTATTTAATTTATACGTATATGGTCCTACACCGCCAGTAACCGTTACATCTAAAGTAGCGGGGTTGGCAGTAGTGTAGCAATAATCGGTAGTAGTAGCTAAAGCAGCCGCTAAAGTAGGTACTGCGCTTACTGTTACGGGAACACCTGTTGGAATAACACATAAGTTAGCATCACGAACAAAAACAGTATAGCTTCCTGTAGGAACATCAGTAAATTCTCCACCGTTATTGTCGAATGCTGTTACTACAGTTGTACCGTTAGACTGACGCAATTCATATTGATAAGTAGGAGTTCCTCCACCGCCAATAGCTGTAATGGTAGCTCCAGTGGTACAAGTCGCTAATTTAGTAACTGAAGCACTTAATGTCACAGCAGAAGGTGCACTAATCGTTACATCAAATGGTTTAGCACAAGCCGCAACCGCAGAACCTACAGGGCGTACGATTACTTTGTATAAGTTACCCGCCAAATTAGAAACGGTTACAGGAGAGGTAAATAAAGCAACACTCCAATTTGCACCGTTGTTAGTAGAATATTGGTATCCAGTAGTCGTATCAAAATTAGTCGCACTAATGGTAAATTCTCCATTGGTCAATCCATTACAAGTGACGTTTTTCTGTCCTGTAATTTGTGCGTTAAAAGCTTTTCCTGGATCAATATTGAGAGGGAAACTTTTCGAAGAAATACAGGTTTTTGGGAGTTGGTAGACTTTGATATCGTCAATAGCAACATCATTTCCATCCGTGGCTCTTTTATTAGATCGTATAATGAATCTTAGAGTAGTATTGTTCCCCGGATTTAAGGTAACTGGCGTTTTTGGATACTGTTCCCATGTTTGAGTTTTCGGAATCTCTCCAGTAGCAAACCAAGAAATTTCTGTACCTGATGCATCTACCAAAGCGACTCTTAAATCAGCATTTACTTGTGTATTACCTGTTCTTAACAAGTTCATAGCATAAAGCTCAAAATTAATAGGCTGATTGGGTATAATATCATTAATCACTTTTTGATACAAAATATCTGAAGTCGCAATTTGGTCTCCAATATTCACGACCAAACTTCTTCCCTTTGGTGTTGGAGGAACCGTTGGAGTCGTATGATCTCCTGGTTGAACCCAAGCTCCAAAAGGATTCACAATAAAGGAAGTTACTGAATAATCCCCATCATTAATTGCTGTACTATTTCTACATTGTGTAGCCACTACTTGACGTTCAAAACAATAAAAAGCGGTATTAATCCCTGGAGAAGTGGTGTCGTCTCCATACCCAAAGTTTTCAAACAGTAAATTACTAGGCGTAGGTACCGAATTTAATTTGTAGTCTACTCTGATAGAATGAGATCCTGAAGAAACATTAAGGAATACATTATTGGGAACATTGGTATTTATTACGTTATCCAAATAATATTCATAAGTATACGACGTATTAGGCGGATTGGCAACGGTTACCGTACTTGTGGCCGAACCATCACAATTGAAATCAATTTGTGGTGTCGCATCGATAACTGGTTCTGCGGGTTCAGGATCTAAAATAACGGGGGCGCTAAAAATACAGCCATTAGCATCTCGCACATATAAAGTGTAGGTGCCCGGTGCTTTATAAGCATCATTTACGGTGGTCCAAGTGGCTTGATTGTCAAAACTAAATTGATAAGGATTTGGTCCCGCGAATGGAGTCCCACCTTGTGGATTGGTGATTCGTACTTTTCCTTCACGTGCAGGACCACATCCTGCCAATTCTGACACTCCAGCAGAAGCGGTTAATGCTGCAGCTGGTTCGGCAATGACAATATCAGGTTGTGTTTCAAAACAGTCTACTCCGCTTAAGGTGTATTTTAAAATTGGGGTATACGTGCTTGGGGCTAAATTAGAAAACGTACCGTTGGCTACATACGTGGCACCATTGTCAATACTATACGCCAAAGTATAACCATTGGCATTGGTTACGTTAAAAGTAATCGCTCCTGTATTCGCACCATAACACAATACATTGGTACCCCCAACAGTGTATTCTGGTTTAGGGTTAGCGTTGATGGTGATGGGAGCCAGAGTAAATTCGCAGTTATTAAAATCAACTACTTTTATATTATATTGTCCAGGGGTTGCAATGTCAATAATGGGAGATCCTTGGAAATCAGTAGTACTATTAACGAAATAGGTAAAGGGCCCAGTACCTCCTACTGGTGTTACGGTGATCTCTCCATTTTCACACGTTATAGGTTTTGTAATAGCCGCTGTAGCTGTTAACACATCCGGTTCTACCAAATTTATGGTTCCTGTATAATCACAACCATCTTCTGTTTTGACAGAAACGGTATAAGCCCCTGGATTTAGATTTAGGAAAGTATAATCATTTGGAATAACAGGACCTACTTTACTAACAGATACTCCAGATGCATTAAAAATTTCAAAAAAGTATTGTGCTCTTACGTCATTAGCTGCCAATTTCACAGAACCTTTACCGCCGTTACAAAGTGGATTGTTAATGGTAGTAGTTACTGTAAAGTCGCGTTTTCTAATTTGGATACCCGGTATAGTGAATACACAAGCATTGGCCAAATTCGCCGTTGAACGAATGTAAACGGTATAAATATTTGGAGTGGTTATTGGTAATATGTTGCTAGCTTGGTAGGTAGTACCATCTAGACTGTATTCATATCCGCTACCAGCAGCAGGTGTTCCTACTACAATTTCCCCATTAGTGGTACAAATAATATCTCTAGAAGTTGCTGTTGGTGTTAGGTTATTTTCATACACATTAAAGAAATAACGGTTAAAACATCCATTAGCATAACGTAAGGTGATTCTATATTGTCCTTGATCGCCCACATTATAATCAGCTCCTGTAGCCACTTGTGTCCATGTACAAGTGTTGGTTTCATCGGCACAAAGTGTATTGGGCACTAAAACACAACTACTTTTTTCCCAGACGATATCGGTGGTATCTGTGATACCTGTTCGAATGTATCGTTTGACATTAGCTCCACACAAATAGATGTTCGGTAATGGTTTTCCATTATTTGGACAGATTACGATTTCATCTGCTGTTGGAATGGTAACCGGATTTACAACTGTTGTTCCAAAGGGCTCAACTGTAACGGTTTCATCAATTGAGATACAAGGAGCAAGAGCTGTATTTCTTACATAATATGTACCTACATTGGTAACTGTTATGGTTTGTGTTGTTCCAATGATTGGTCCTGTAGCTACTCCATTTACAAAAGGACTAGAAGACCACTCATATTTATTGTAACCATTAGCCGCTGAAATAGCGACTGATGAACCACACAATTGGTATTTTTTACTGTATTTACAACCATCAACACCTACAAGAAAATTTGTAGGAGCTGCCACAGCCAAATTACAATTACCAAATACAGAAATACTAGGGTCATCAGTTATAATGGATGGATTCGTTATCCCGCGATAAGTAGCAAACGCCTGATTTTGAATACGATCTGAACAAGCATCACTCAAATCATTACAATTAGGAACAACTTGTACACCAAACTTTATTATCCATTGATTCCCGTTTATTTTTACTATATTGTTGGGTATTGTAAAAATTAATGTACGAGTGGCAGGTGTGTAAGTATAAGTAATGCCTGAACCATTAGGTATAACAATAGAATTAGGATCAAAAAGGATGTTAATAGGCAAAACGTCTTTTATGGTAAATTGATCGGCATCATCGTTACCTACGTTTCTAAATCCAATTTCGTAATTCAAATAATCTCCAAGTGTCACGTTTTGATTGCCTATATCAACACCTGCTGAATTTTTAACCACTTTTGTTAAAACAATCTCAGGTTCGATAACGTCAACCGCAAAAGTAGTAACATAAGCCGCATAAGTATCCGAAGTAGAGGTAAGTCGATAAGTAGCGCCCGTCTCCCCATTAGGAATAACTCCGTTATTAGGGTTGTTGACATTAATCAAATCCATGTCAAACCCTAAAGTATTTAAACTGTTGGGGACTCTTGTATCAACATTAGCAGAAAATGGTGTCGTAGTAGTGGGAACTGTAATACTGGAGTTGAAAACATTGTTCAGAGGATTACGACTATTATTTACAAAAGTAAATGTAGGTCTTGAATTGGCTCTAATCAACAAATCGTCACCAAATAATCTAGCCTCTCCTTCTTGAGTAGCAACACCAATAGTCGCTCTCACCGGTAGTGGTGCCGGAAGCGTTCTAAAACCGTTTACTGTAAAATCGATGTTTCTTAAAGCGGAAGTAATCCCGACAAATCCATCAAAAGTAGAAATGTATCGGCTTGGTAATGTTGGACTCTCATAGATAATCACTAACGTCCATCCTGCCATAGATCCTGAACTTTTTTTACCTTTAGCCGCACGTATGTTAGCGGCAAAATAATTCCCATTCGGTTCAGTTAAATTCTGTAAAATCGATGTTACATTTTTATAACAAGCATAGGGAGTATTGGGCATTTTGCTTCCCGCTGGAGCCGCATTATCATCATAAATGATATCATCCTCATCGCCTACAGCATCAGGATTATTATCAGCTACAATATCAATATAGTTTGCAGCACCCGGTACTTTAAACTTAATTCGATTCCAGTCATTCAACCTTGGAGTTCCCACGGTATTAGAACCTGAATTGGTACTTCTTTCATATGGATAAATAGCTGTCCAATATAAACCTGCATATACTATTCGTTTACAGGATTGATTGATTTTTAATTCTGCACTACTTGAGGCAAAAGTAGTTGGATCAGAATCTATATCAGTATACTCTTGATTTAAACCATTATTATTAGTCAAAACATTGAAATTCTTATTGGCCTCAGCTGTCAAAGCAGCTAAGTTAGTTGGTGTTCCATTAGGATCACTCGGACTAAACACAGGCAATACATTTCTTGGATCAGGAGCTCCTCCAGCTAAGTTCGGATAAGTTGTAGCACTCATCATACTATTCCCTACAAAAACTACATCACCCTTGATACGAATATTACCACCAGTCAACCTAGGTGAAAATGCTTTTCCAACCTGCCCAAAAGACAATTGAGTCATAAAAAACAAAATTCCTACCATAGCGAAAGCATGGGATAGGAATCGGTTTTTATTCTTGTGAGTCACTGGATTTGTAGTGACAAACGTGGTCAGAAACAATAATGAGTTTTTGGAAAGAAAGCAAAAATACTCCAAAGATAACATTTGTAAAATAGTAGGTTTCTTCATGGCTGTGGTTTTGTATTGGTATCTTATTTCAGGGTTCCCTTGGGGAAGGAACCCGTTATAAGCTATTACTAATTTTAATTTTATATCATAATTCTGAATGTACTATGCAAGTAAATGTATGGTAAGGTTTAAATATCACACCATTTCCTGCACAAACAGTCTCTTTTTTTCATTAATTCTCTACTTTAATAATCGCCATTTTACTTGTAAATGGTTGTTTGCCCTTGTTGCCCATTTCTCCTTGCGCTTCTTGAATGGTCTCGAACTTAGTGGCATAAATATAATAGCTACTCGTGTTAGCATCATAGAAGAACGAAGCATTACGTTCGCCTGAAGCTACCATTTGTGCCAAGAATTTATCACGTTTAGCCACATCTTTATGAACCGCGAGCACTACATAGAAAGCACTTTCTGTATTGGCAACTCGTTTCATAATTTGCATGTTCGACTGTTCATCACCAAAATCAAAATCACTTACTTTAAGTGGAGTCGGACTAACTTTAGTTGTTTCCTTAATACGTTTCAACGTAGCTTGGTCTTGAGCAAAACGATCCGTATCACTTAATGAATTGGCTCGTTTGATTCTACGTTTTTTCTCTATCTCTACCGCAACTTTAATGTTTTCTAAAGTTTGTAGCAATTTATTGTTGCTTTGTACACTAATAGCTTGTTCTGCTTTTAATTGTTCTATCGATTTTAAATAACTTACACTTAAAGCATCGGTCGCACTTGCTCCTTTTTTGATGCGTTCATCATACAAGTTTTTAATTCTATTGATATTATCGTCTTGCATCTTATTCAATGCGGTGATTTGAGATTTTAAAGATTCAATAGCTGCATTATCATTAGAAGGGCTCTTAATTTCCTGAGGTTCTCTAACAATACCTTGCTCGCTCAAATCATTTTCTTCTTTCATCTCTCTCAACTCCTTCGCTTTATTGGCAACTTTTTGATCCAATTGCGCAATAAGAGATTTCTGCATTTTTCCTGATTCTTCTGCTTGTTTGGCTGCAACATCAATCGCTTTGGCACTCTCGTCTTTAACAACTGGAACGACTACAGCGGCAGCAGCCAATTTCGCTAAACGAATTCTTTCAGCTTCGGCATCGGCTTTGGCTTTGGCATCGGCAGCTGCTTTTTGTTGTGCTTCTGCATCCGCTTTCGCTTTCGCATCTGCTGCTGCTTTTTGTTGGGCTTCGGCATCGGCTTTCGCTTTGGCATCTGCTGCTAATTTTTCTTGACGTAAACGCTCAGCTTCAGCATCGGCTTTGGCTTTCGCATCGGCAGCTGCTTTTTGTTGCGCTTCGGCATCCGCTTTAGTTTTGGCGTCAGCCGCTAATTTCTCTTGACGTAAACGCTCGGCTTCTGTATCGGCTTTGGCTTTGGCATCCGCAGCTGCTTTTTGTTGGGCTTCTGCATCCGCTTTCGCTTTAGCGTCTGCTGCTAATTTCTCTTGACGTAAACGTTCGGCTTCTGCATCAGCTTTGGCTTTCGCATCGGCAGCTGCTTTTTGTTGCGCTTCGGCATCGTCTTTAGTTTTGGCGTCTGCCGCTAATTTCTCTTGACGTAAACGTTCGGCTTCGGCATCGGCTTTGGCTTTCGCATCTGCTGCTGCTTTTTGTTGTGCGTCTGCATCCGCTTTAGTTTTGGCGTCTGCCGCTAATTTCTCTTGACGTAAACGTTCGGCTTCAGCATCAGCTTTAGCTTTCGCATCTGCTGCGGCTTTTTGTTGTGCGTCTGCATCGGCTTTAGTTTTGGCGTCTGCCGCTAATTTCTCTTGACGTAAACGTTCGGCTTCAGCATCGGCTTTAGCTTTCGCATCTGCTGCGGCTTTTTGTTGTGCGTCTGCATCGGCTTTAGTTTTGGCGTCTGCCGCTAATTTCTCTTGACGTAAACGTTCGGCTTCGGCATCAGCTTTAGCTTTCGCATCTGCTGCTGCTTTTTGTTGTGCGTCTGCATCGGCTTTAGTTTTGGCATCTGCCGCTAATTTCTCTTGACGTAAACGTTCGGCTTCGGCATCGGCTTTGGCTTTGGCATCCGCAGCTGCTTTTTGTTGTGCGTCTGCATCGGCTTTCGCTTTGGCATCAGCAGCTAATTTGGCTTGACGTAAACGTTCGGCTTCCGCATCAGCTTTGGCTTTGGCATCGGAGGCGGCTTTTTGTTGTGCTTCTGCATCGGCTTTAACTTTAGCATCAGCAGCAAGTTTAGCTAATCGTGCTTTTTCTGCCGCCGCTTTTTCAGCTGCTGTTGGAACTGCTGCTTTAGCTTTTGCCTCAGCATCTGCTTTCAACTTCGCATCAGCTGCTAATTTTTCTTGTTTCAAACGTTCTGCTTCTGCATCAGCTTTTGCCTTAGCATCTGCGGCTAATTTTGCTTTCGCTTCTGCATCTGCTTTTGCTTTCGCCTCAGCAATTTCTTTAAGTTTTGCTTGACGCATCGCTTCTCTAGCTGCTTGTGCTTCTATTCGAGCGGCTTCTAGATTCGCTTTATCAACTGGTGATAATAAAGTACTTTGTTTAGGTTGAGTAGTTGTAGGTTTTGCTGATGGTTTAGCCGAAGGTTTAGTTGATGCTTTCGTGGGAGCTTCGCTTGGCTTAATAAGAGCGCCTTCTTCTTCATCATCACCATAATAGTACGTTTTGTTTTTGAATTTGTAAGCCAAAACAATATCATGAGATGATCCGAAACTATCGAAACCTCCCATCGCTTTCTCAAAATTGTATTCTATTGAAATATTCGAAGTAATATTTAAACCAATACCTCCAGATACTCCATACAAACTATTATAACCGGCTTGTGCCCAAACTCCCATAGGAATAGAGAACATGGCCAATCCAGATAAAACGGTTTTGTCCTTTTTGAACTCAGAACGAACTAAAGCAGAGAATTTACTTTTGTCAAAAAAACCATACGAGTCCAAATAACCCGTGTACATTATATGTGCTTGGATCCCTTTTTCTGGGTCGTCCTGAAGCATATTGGAAGTACTAAAATTATAACTTACAATATTATTTAAAGCTAAACCGAAGTCTAAAAAAGTAGTTCCATAATTAACCCCTGGACTAACCGTTAACAAAAAATTAGAAGGTATAGTATTTAGAGAAGGATCTGCAACACCATTTGTAATGACTTTACCAGCGTCTAAACCACTTTTATAAGCTCCTAAATTGAGACCAAAAGTCAGATTACTATCTTGTTCTAAAACTACATTATGAGTAAAATTGGCTACAGCGCCAAAGGTGGCTAAGACACCATAATTTTGCTTAAAAACACCCAAACCAATTCCTTCATTTTCTAAAAAACGTCCTGAATAACTGGCAAAATAAGTAGTGGGGGCATTATCAAATTGTACCCATTGTCGTTTACTGAATATACTGGCTACCGTATTTTGTTCTCGCACAAAACTAAAAGTTGGATTGACAACAAATCGATTAAACTTTAATGAATTTCTAATGGGTAATGTAAACGAAACAACTCCATCCTCAGCAGGTGTAGCTTGAGCATAGAGTTCGTGGTGCATACCATAAAAAAAAGCAATGAATAGTAAAATTTTCTTCATATTATTTTATCACAGTTATTGATCCTTTTCTTACCTTTTTATCAGGTGTGGTGATAATATAATAATAAATGGGATTCACATTTTTAAAATCGATGGGACTGGTAACATTAGGCCAATCATTTTGATAGTCATTCGTTTGAATTACTACCTCACCTAACGCACTTATTATTAAAACCTCGGTATTGGTTCCGCTAACATAATCTAGAGGAAGAATCCAAGTGTCATTGATAAAATCCCCATTTGGACTGATCACATTAGGAATTTCAGCAACATCTGGAAAAGGGTTAGGATCTGTAGTGTAGGTAACCTCAAAGGTAAGATCTTTGGTAATTGTACAACTTCCGGGTTGCGTAATCGTAACTTTATAACTTCCCTTTGTTGTTACTGAATATGTTGTAGAGGTAACGTTTGGAATTAACGTACCATTAAAAAACCATTTAAAAGAAGGATTAGTAGCATCTGTAGTAACCACCACATTTAGATTCTCTCCAGGAACAATAGCATTTGTCGCTGGAACATTTAAACTGCTTGAAAACGATATTTCTTGCAAGTCGATACTGGCGTTAGCATCACAAGTACCAAAACCAACTTTAACGCTATACTTACCAGCAGTTGCAGCAGCATACGTTTGATTGGTAGCATTAGCAATAGCTACATTGTCTTTAAACCATTGATAGGTACTCCCTTTGGTAACCGACAAAACCGTAGGGCCTTGACTAGCACAAAAAGGATTACCTAAACTTGAAGTAATAATAGCTGTAGCACCAGAACTAGAGGAAGTTACTGTAACGCGATTAGAATAAGAATCTGAGGTACAGGTACCATAATTGGTCTCTGCATAATACGTACCCGGACTAGTTACGGTATAATTTCCGCCAGTGGCAGTTGCTACCTTTGTGGGCAAAACTGTCGGACCATTATCTCTAAACCAATTGAATGTTAATCCAGGATATTTTAAGGGAGAATCATTAGTGCCTACGCCAGGATTGTCAATAGATAAAATATAAGAGCCTCCTGAACAATATACTGCATTAGCTATACTATTATTAATAGTAAACTGTGTGTCTTGCGGTTTGTAATAAGCCGGAAAAGGATTTGAAAGTTGACTTGTTGCCGCTGGGGCAGTACTGCGAATACGTAATCTATATCCTTCGCCGCTAGTGGTAACAGGAACAGCAAAAGTAATCTTGGCAGGTGAAGTTGTAATGGATCCAGCAACAGAAGTATGCAAAATTGTAGCTGCAGTAAAACTTCCACTAGCATCAGAAAGCTCCACAATAAATTGATTGGAAGCCGTTAAACCACTAGTTGGAGTAAAACTAAAAGAAACATCAAATGCATTGAATGTTGGACTAGCACAAATTTGTGTAAATGGGAAAGTAGGTTTTCCTATTGCTATTTGTGCCTGAACTTTATTTACAAAAGGTGCTAAACCAATTGAAAAATAAAAAAAAAATTGTACCAAAAAAAAGACCTTATTGTACCTTTTCATGCTTTAAATCTGGTTTTTACAAGGTTTTTAAATAAAAAAATAAAAACTTCGATTATTGGGGGACAACCAAAGTTTTTATTTTAAAACAATCTAGTTATTGTTTGAAGCTGTAATTTTTGAGATTCTTAATCTGAAATCAGGTCTTTTTTCATTAAAGAAATCTAAAAATGCCTCCGTATTATTCTTTCTGTCATATACAACAAAGAAAGCGCTGTTACCATACCAGTTTTCTAAGTCATCATTGTTAGGATTAAATTCAGTGAAAATATTTCCTTTACAGAAGTTAATGTACAATTGTTCTAACTTAATTTTTTTCAAATTAGGCACCGTAACATCTATTTTAGCATCTAAAACTACTGCTGGATTAAATCCTGAGATCACACTTCGCTTTAATTCTAAAAATGAATTTTCAGCTACACGTACCGCGTCTTTAATTAAACCATTCTGAATATCGGCAGCCAAATCACCACTATCATTAACAAATGTCATGTTACTGGCCACAATGTTGGTTTGCTTTTTATTAAAATCAACTTCAGTTTTTTGATCGTAAGACGCTAAGTCGAAACATCTTGAAGCCGATGTATTACTTGAAATGTAAGAAGAACGAATCGCTAATGAATTGTCGATTTTACATTGCGCTCCATAATTGAACTTATAGTCAATTCCATTAGCTTTTAATGAAATCATCTTATTCATTACCACATCACCACCATACACTTCAAAAGAATCGCCTGCGCAATAACTTACCATAATGTTTTCTACAGTAGTTTTGTTTCCTACTCCTCCTAAAAACAAACCATTAAAGTTACCGCTTCCTTTTACTTTTTTACCTGCGTATTCAATACGCACGAAACGTAAGATTCCAGAGGTTGCTGCAGGGTTATTACCGCCGTAAACAGTCATTGCATTATCTAAATCATAATTTACAGATGCCACTCCACCGAATTTATTGATAGGTGCATCACCCAAGATTATTAATCCTCCCCAATCACCTGCTTTCTTAACACTGCGATTAGAAGTAAAAACAATAGGATCCGTTTCTAAACCATCAGCAATGATTGAAGCACCTTTAGTAATTACTAGAGCAGCTCCTGAATCAAAATCACCAATGATTACAGTTCCAGGTTCGATGGTTAACACTGCGTTGTTATTAACATAAACTGGTCCTTGCAACAAGTAAATATTCTTTTTTAACAATTTAGTGTCAGAAGAAATATTTCCAGCCAAAATTTGATTGGCTTCACCATAATCTACTTTAGCTGGCTTGAACTCTGTCCAATTGCTCAACCAATTTGTAGAACCTATGATACCTTTCTCTTGTTGTGCATTTGCACTACAAACAACCAGTAGCAATAAAGCTAAAACTTGAATACTTTTTTTCATGAGGCTAAGATTTAGGGGGGGGGTTATTTATGCTCTCACAAATGAGAGTAGTAAAGTTTTAAAATATGTAGGTTAAATTAATTTTTAAACTTTAACGATTTAATTATCTCCCATACTATTTAAGGATTTCAACGTTTCTTCATAAAATAAAATCGCCGAAATTAAATTTCCTTTGTCTGCATATGGCACCATTTTTCTTTGAAAATCAACTGTAACATCTAAAAATGCATTCATACTATCAGATTGTACAGTTAACGCTTTAGTATTATTAGCATCTTCAGGAATTCCTAAATCTGTTAATGTAACTCCTGGCTTACTAACCAATGCGATATATGGTAACGTTTTAACTAAAACTTTGATTCTTTCGATGTACAATTCCAAAAGTGGCCCTTTTTGCAATTGCTCCAATTCTGGCTTCGAATAGTACTTTTTAATTAAAGCCGTTCTACTAATAATACTCTGAGGAACCTTAGTTTGTGCTGAAGCTACTCCTACAGTTAATAATAATACTAATCCAAAAAAAATAATTTTCCCTTTCATGCTTTTCTTTTTTGTTAATTAAAATGTTAATAACAAAAATAAACAAATTAACTTAACTCACAACTTTTTACAATAGTTTTATGATTAAAAAATAGTACATAAATTTAAAAAAAAGGTAATTCATCGATAAAAAAAGGCGTTAAACTATTGTACAATAGGTGTTTATACGTAATGCGTTAACTTAATATTAACAAGAAAGCAGGAGAAAAAAATGAAAATTTAACACTTCAAAATTGTTAATAAACAGTAATTATTTACAAATAGAAATGTAAAAAGCGATCTATTTCATCCTTGCCAAAGTTTACTACATAAAATTTTCGTCTCAATCAATTTCTATTATCTTTGCTTTATGCTACTTTCATCTATCCTAGGTCAACAACACATTAAAAATCATTTAATTAGAAGTGCCGAAACCGGAAGAATTCCTCACGCACAGCTGTTTGTAGGCCCAGAAGGTTGTGGGACACTTGCCATGGCAATTGCTTATGCACAGTATATACTTTGCAATACTACCAATAGTGAGAATCAAAATGGAAATGAAAGTTGTAATTTGAAATTTCAAAATTTAGCACACCCAGACCTACATTTTATCTACCCAACCGTTAGTACCGAAGAAGTTAAAAGCAAGCCCAAAAGTATTGATTTTATAAAGGATTGGCGTTCATTCGTACTTCAAAATCCATATGGGAGTTTGTTAGATTGGTATTCTCATCTTGGGGTTCAAAACAAACAAGGCGAAATACGAGTAGACGATGCGCAAGAAATCCTAAAATCATTAGCCTTGAAAGCTTATGAAGGTGGATATAAAATAATGATTGTTTGGATGGCTGATAAACTGAATACTGCCGCAGCCAACAAGTTATTGAAGCTACTAGAAGAACCACCAGAAAGGACTGTTTTTTTATTAGTTACTGAAAATGAAGAATCCATAATTTCTACTATACGTTCAAGATGTCAAGCCGTTCATTTTAATGGAATTCCGGAGCATGATATCACACAAGCTTTGGTTGAATTACAAAAATTGGATGTAAAATTGGCACAAAACATAGCACATCAAGCTCAGGGAAATTACAACAAAGCGCTCCATTTATTGCATCAAGATGCTGATGATGTAGCCTTTGAAGAATGGTTTGTCGTTTGGGTTAGAGCCGCTTTTAAAGCCAAAGGCAATCCTGCAGCCATTCAGGATTTGATTCAGTGGAGCGAACAAATCGCACAATTAGGAAGAGAAAGACAAAAAAAGTTCTTAGAATTCTGTATCGAAATGTTCCGTCAAGCTTTATTACTTAATTATCAAGCCCCGCAATTGGTCTATATAACGCCAAAAGTTGAGAAATTTAAATTAGAGAATTTTGCCCCTTTCATTCATGGCAACAACATCGATGCTATTTTTACCCAACTATCAGAGGCGCTATATCATATTGAAAGAAATGGGAATGCAAAAATAATCTTAACCGATTTGTCTATCCAATTAACTCGATTAATTCATAAAAAATAACTATCATGCACAATACCGCTTCACTTTTATTACTAGTATTTTTGGCCATCACGTTCATACAGTCTGGATATGACAAAATATTCTACTGGAAGGATAATGTCGCTTGGCTTAAAGATCATTTTGCCAATACACCATTAAAAAATCAAGTCCCTTTAGCCTTAGGAAACGTTCTTGTTTTAGAACTACTATCTGGTATTTTATGCATCGTTGGAAGCATTGAATTATATGTAACCAATGGAAAACTTTACGGATATTATGGTGCCCTGTTTTCTTGCATTACACTATTAATGCTCTTGTTTGGCCAACGTTTGGCCAAAGATTATGATGGAGCAAGAACGATAGTAATCTATTTTGTCCCAGCAGTAATAGCCGTATACTGGCTCAACTAATTTTAATTTTAATATTTTATCTTATTTATATGATTCCAAAACATCCTTCAGAATCCTTGACCATTTTAACAGATTTAGTTTTACCCAGTGAAACAAATCCATTAAATAATCTTTTTGGTGGAGAACTTCTAGCTCGAATGGATCGAGCTGCCAGCATTGCTGCAAGAAGACATTCTAGAAGAATAGTAGTAACTGCATCCGTAAATCATGTGGCCTTCAATAGAGCAGTACCTATTGGAAGTGTAGTTACCGTAGAAGCAAAAATTTCAAGATCTTTCAAAAGCTCAATGGAAATTTATATTGATGTATGGATTGAAGATCGCGAATCAGGCCAAAAAAACAAAGCCAATGAAGGTATTTACACTTTTGTAGCAGTAGACGACACCGGAAGACCCGTTGAAGTTGCTCCAATAATTCCCGAAACCGAATTAGAAAAACAACGATTTGATGCTGCTTTGCGACGCAAACAACTTAGTTTAGTGCTAGCTGGAAAAATGAATCCACATGATGCAACAGAATTAAAAGCACTATTTAGTTAAGAAATCAACTCGAAATATTTTTTTATTTTGAATACTAAAAGAGTGCATCATTAGCATTAAAAAAAAATGTATTTTTACCTTAACTATTTTAAAAGTATTACGTTATTTCTATAAATAAAAAATCATATACGCCAAAAATTAGTTATAACCCAAAAAATTAGATGAAAGAAAAGATGAGTTCAGACAAAGAAGCCAAATTAAAAGCGTTACAACTTACGCTTGACAAATTAGACAAAACCTACGGAAAAGGAACGGTAATGAAAATGGGCGATAAAGCCATTGTAGAAGTAGAAACCATCTCTTCTGGTTCATTAGGAATAGATTTAGCATTAGGAGTTAATGGATACCCAAAAGGGAGAATCATCGAAATTTATGGCCCTGAATCTTCAGGTAAAACTACACTAACCCTACACGCAATAGCCGAAGCTCAAAAAGCGGGAGGAATTGCTGCATTTATAGATGCAGAACATGCATTTGATAGAAATTATGCTGAAAAATTAGGCGTTGATATTGAAAACCTAATTATTTCCCAACCTGATAACGGGGAACAAGCTTTAGAAATTGCCGAAAATCTAATCCGTTCTGGAGCGATCGATATTGTGGTTATTGACTCTGTTGCAGCCTTGACTCCAAAAAGTGAGATTGAAGGTGAAATGGGAGATTCAAAAATGGGTTTACATGCTCGTTTGATGTCACAAGCCTTAAGAAAATTAACTGGAACCATTAGCAAAACCAACTGTACCGTGTTTTTTATCAACCAATTAAGAGAGAAAATCGGTGTAATGTTTGGTAATCCTGAAACTACAACTGGGGGTAATGCCTTAAAATTTTATGCTTCCGTTCGTTTAGACATTCGCCGTTCAACGCAAATTAAAGACGGAGAAAATGTTTTAGGAAACAGAACGAAAGTTAAAATTGTAAAAAACAAAGTCGCACCACCATTTAAAGTAGCCGAATTTGATATTATGTATGGTGAAGGAATTTCTAAAACTGGAGAAATTTTGGATCTTGCTGTTGAATTCGAAATCATTAAGAAAGCAGGTTCTTGGTTTAGCTATGGTGAAACCAAATTAGGTCAAGGTCGTGATGCTGTCAAAACATTAATCAAAGATAATCCTGAATTAGCAGACGAATTAGAAGTAAAAATAAAAGCACATATTAAAGAACTAGCTAGCTAACACTACTTTATATCTGCCATAAAAAAGCTATAAACATGATTTTAGAATTGTATTTATAGCTTTTTTTAGTACTAAATCTTCTCAAAAAGATGAAAAAACATATCTTTTAATACGCTGAGAATCGCGTATTTAAAAAAAAACGCAGTACGAGTCGAAATATTAAAAAATAAAGGAAAATAAAAATAAGAAAAAACTTAATTTATCTTGATTTTTTTTCAAAAAGTAATAGTTGATTAAGGATAATTGCACGAACCCTTTCTTTAATTTCTTTCCTAGATTCATTTGCCAAGCCTTTAGTTTGAACTATAGGGTGTATATGCGCTCTCATTACACCAGGACTTCCACTCAAAAAAGTATAGGAAAAACGTTTTTTATTATCAGGAAAAGTTATAGGCAAAATAGGTATTTGATGTTCAATTGCAAGTCTAAAAGCACCATCTTTAAATTCATCTAGCAAAACCGATTCATCATCAGGAACACCACCTTCTGGAAAAATACAAACACTCAATCCTCTATTAATTCTTTGTTGAGCCGCTTCAAAAACATCTCGTCTGCTTTTTGCAGAACCCCGATCAACCAGTATGCAAGTTCTTTTGTAGAAAAATCCAAATAAAGGAATCTTAGACAATTCCTGTTTTCCAACAAAAACAAATGGATTTTTTAGAATGGCCAACATCAACATAATATCCGTCATTGAAGTATGGTTGGCCACAATCATATAACTCGTCTTAGTCTCTAAAACGGCTTCTTGATTAACTTTATATCTAAAGCCCATTCCAAACAAAATAACCTTTGCCCAAATACGAGCCATCTTAAAAAAGTAAGGATATCCACTTTCTGTAAGAATGGAAATCACCAAAAAAGGAAACATTATTAAAATAGGAATGGCCATCAGCGTGTAAAACCAAATCCTCCAAATTATCCAAAAAAATACTTTAAAAATTCTCATGGTTTCAAAAGTAAGAAATTTTGAATACCAATTGTAAAAAAAATCAAGCAAGAAAAGGTAAATGAAAAATTATTTTGGAGACAACCAAGGTTTTGGATTGACATAATGTACGTTCTGACATAAAGTAAATTTCAAAATGGTCTTACCGTCAGAATTGGTACGGATGGTCCCCAAACTTTGCTTTGTGGTTACTTTATCTCCCTTACTTACATTAATAGTACTCAAGTTTTGGTACACGGTAAAATAATCTCCATGCTGAATCATCACCGCTTTGTTATTTGAAATAGCAATAACCGAAAATACTTCTCCAGCAAAAACCGCTCTAGCATGAGCACCGTTATAAGTAGCAATAGACAATCCACTATTTTGGATGGTTAGGGTTTTGTAAACCGGGTGAGCTTGTGTGCCAAAACCTAAGAAAACGGTTCCTTTATCAACTGGCCAAGGCAATCTACCTTTGTTCGCTTTAAAATTATCCGAAACCAATTTGCTTTCTGAGGTCAATTCCATTACTGTAGATGAAACAGGTGTAATGGCTACAGCTTTGGATGGATTGTCTTTAACAGGAACCACCGTTTCTTTCGTTCTTGCCTCTTTCTTAGGACCACTTTTGGCTTTTTCTGCCAAAGCCTTTTCCTTAGCCAATCTATCAGCGGAAGCCTTATCTTTGGCCAACTTATCTTTGAGCGCTTTCTCTTTAGCAGCTCTTGCTAAAGCCGCTTTTCTATTGGCCTCAGCTATTGCTTTACGAATCAATCGATCAATCTCTCTATCAATAGCACGAGCTTGTTGTTGTTTCTTTTTAATGTCAGCTACAATTTTACTCTTGTCTTTTTGAAGCAAAAGAACAATCTTTTGCTGTTCGTTTTTAGCTAGCTCCAATGACTTTTTATCTTTTTCATTTTCGGCAATAAGGCGTTCCTTTTGAATTTTTTGAGCTTTTAACTGTTCATAATAGCTCATTAATTCTTTTGATTTGAGTTCAATTTCTTTGCCTTGTGTTTTGCGATAACTCGCATATTGCTTCATGTATTGAAGCCTTTTATAAGCTTGCAAAAAACTCGAAGACGACAATATAAACATCGCCTTACTCTCTTCTGAACGACTCTTGTAGGATTTGAGAATCATCTCAGCATAATCTACTTTTAGCAAATTCAATTCATTGTCCAAACGGTCAATTTTCAACTCGTTGGTTTGCATATCATTGCTCAATAATTGTGTTTGCTTTTCGGTAGTTTGAATTAAAGTCTCTTTGAGTTTTATTTTTTTCGTTTGCAAATCCATTACTTCGACGGCCGTTTTTTCTTTCTTTTTTACGGTGAGTAACTTCTTTTCATTATCAATAATCTCTTTTTGAATCTTCGCTTTTCGGAGTTCTAGATTTTCTTGTTGGGAGTTTTGAGCAAATACAAAAGTGGTAAAACCAAGTAATACTAAACTAAAAAGAGACTTAGGCATGTAGCTTTATTTTTTTTGCAAAAATAGTTATTTCTAAAGTAGCATTTAAAAAAGCACTATCTAATCTTATGAGAAAATAGTGCTTTTTGTATAACTTAAAAAATGATTACATATTGTACAACCAACTCGCAGGATTATTATACGTAGCATTTTGAGAGATGGTAAATTTAAGTACTGTTTTCCCTTCGCTATTGGTTCTAATTTTTCCTAAATTTTGTTTAATCCCTACCTTATCCCCTTTAGAAACCGATACAGAACTCAAGTTTTGGTAGACCGTGAAACAATCTCCATGCTGAATCATTACCGCTTTGTTTACGGGAGAAAGCACCATAATATTCGTCACTTCACCAGCAAAAACAGATCGTGCATAAGCTCCTGTATCTGTTGTAATTTCTATACCACTATTGTTGATTACAAGAGTTGGATAGACAGGATGGGCTTGTTTCCCATAACCCAAAGACACAAATCCTTTCTCTACTGGCCAAGGCAATTTGCCTTTGTTGGCTCTAAAGTTATCGGCCAAAATTTTAGCCTCAGCTGTTAACGCTATTCTTGAGGACGAGCCACCTGTCGCCGTTCCGTCCTTAGCCGCTTTTCTGTTAGCTTCGGCAATGGCTTCTCTTATCAATCGATCTATCTGACGGTCTATGGCTTTGGTTTCGGATTGTTTTTTACGAATCGCAGCCAAGATTTTGTTTTTGTCTTTCTTGATAGCTTTTACCAAACGTAACTGTTCTTTCTTCTGTTTTTCTAAGGCTAAGCGCTCTTTTTCTCTTTCGGCAATAATCTTTTGCTTTTCCTTTTTCTGAATAGCTAAACGGCCGTTGTAGTCTTGTAATTCGATTGATTTGGATTTAATTTCCTCTCCTTGCATTTTTCGAAAGCTAGAATACTGCTTCATATATTGCGCTCGCTTGTAGGCTTGCAAAAAATTTTCAGACGACAACAAAAACATCGCTCTACTCTCTTCGGATCTGCTTTTATAGGATTTGACAATCATTCGAGCATAATCTTCTTTGAGTATTTCTAATTCTTTTTTAAGTTTATTGATCTTAACTTGGTTAATGTACATATCATTTCCTAAAACCTTAGCTTGCTTTTCAGTGGTCTTGATTAACTTTTCTTGTAATTTGATTTTGTTGGCTTGCAACATTACGACCGTAACTGCCGATTTTTCTTTTTTCTTAACCGACTGCAATTGACTTTCATTTTCTCTAATTTCTTGAAGAATCTGTGCTTTGCGTTGTTCTAACTTTTCTTGCTGCGATTCCTGTCCCCAAACCAATGAAGTCAAACAAAAGAAAAATATACTCAGAAAAAATTTTGGCATGTCAAAAATATTTTGATTTAAATTTACTTAATTAAAATTCTTTTATACCCACTTGGGACACTATATGGAAAAGAAAGTGCTTCGTTTACTGTTATGGTGTTATAATTGAGTTTAATTTCGGTTTTCCCTTTAGGTTGTAGCGCTACTATTTGAACATTAGAAGGTAAAGCTACATTCGTATGTTGCTCAAAAGTACCATAAGCAACTTCTATGCTTCTCCCCTCTTTGGCTTGGGCGATTTCTTGCTTTTGAAGGACAAATTTCAAGGCATCAATAAAAAAGATTTTTTGGGTGTTTTCTTTAGACAAATCTTCTAGTTTATACTTTTGATCTGCCTCAAGCGTTTCTTTATATTTGCCTTTCGTCAAATCGTCTATGGCTTGTCCTACTAACAAATTCTGAATTTTTGAATAATTCAAATCGGTTCCAAGCCATTGGCTCAAGCCTTTAAAATCGCCTTCAAAATAACTCCCATTAATTTTTTCGTAATAGCTTACTCCTTCTGGAGTAATTAATGCTTTGGCCATAGTAATTCCCAAAAAACGAACACTCACCAATATTTGTTCATTTTTTTTTATTTTAATTTCTGCCGTAACATTTTGAGACATCTTTTCATCAGCGTAATTCGCGCTAGATTTGATGTACAAGGTCGAAAAATCATTTTTGTTTTGGTATAATTTTTCGATGACAGAACTAGTCGTATTCTTGTTTTCTTTTGGTGCAGTCATCACCACACCCGACTTTGATTTACAAGAAATCAGTGTTATGAGAACAAAAAGTAATCCGTATTTCTTCATTATTTCTTTTCTTTTACTACTTGATTGGCTTTGGAAAAAAAGAAGTCTTTTTTTACCATATCTCCAAGACCATTAAATGTTTCGCCTAATTGAATATAAAAATTAGCTTCTAAAACTGGGTTCTCAATCACATAATCGATTCCAGTTTCTAACACATCTTTTGCTTTTTTAAATTGTTGTAATTGGTTGTATCCCAAACCAGCATAATAATAAAAATGAGGTTGCGAGGGATAACGTTCTAACAAGGATTGTGCCTTTTTGGACAATACCTCAAATTGTTTCATTTCGGTGTAAGATTGTAGCAACAAGATAGGCGTTTCTAGTGGCAAATTAGAATCTGTGGCTAATGCCTTTTCATAATATTTTGCTGCTTTTTCCCATTGTTTTTTGTTGTAGTAAAAATTACCAACTTCTTTGGCAACAGGAACCGTTGGATCGGCTTCCAACATAGTAATTGCTTTTTCTAAATCGGCATCGTATTGTGAATTTTTTCCAGCGAAAAGTAAAAACTCATTCAGTACCCGATGCTTTATTTTAGTGTCGATTTTTTTACTCGCCAACACTACATTCATCGATTGAACGGCTTTTGGACCGTCATTTTTCTCGATATGAAATTTAAACAAACTTACTTGCGCCCACTCCGAAGTAGGGATTTCTCGTTCTAACTTTTTAGCTACTTCGAGCATTTTCTCCACTTCATTGTTTTTGGAGTAGCGATAGATCAAATCGATATAATTGGATTCCTCTTTTGGAAATTTCTCAATTTGTGCAATCAAATGGTCAATCTCAGTATTTTGATATTTTCCTTGCGATAAAATTCGGATTTTATAGGCTTCTCGTTGATCCGATTTTCCAACCGTTTCATTCAATTGGTTGATTAGTTCCAAAGCTTTGTCGTATTGGTTCGTTGCCATATACAAAGTCACCAAATCTTCTTTAAAATTAGGATCTAATGGAATTAATTTTTGGATCACCAAAATACCTTGAGTATACGATTTAGTGGCATACGTCACATCGTACATTCCTACCCAAAACCATTTATTTTTAGGGTCGATGCTGGTTGCTTTATCAAAAGAAGCATAAGCACTTTCATAATTTTTTAACGCTAAATAGTTTTTTCCCAACTCATAATGGACAGCGGCATCATCGGGTTGCGACTTCAAGCATTTTTCAAGAGATACAATAGCTTTATCATAATTCTCGATTCCCTTTTGCTTTAATGCTTCGTAAAAAGAATCTTGAAATTCGTTGGTAGCCATAGCAATCTCTTCTGGTTCAGTTTGTGCCTGAACGAAAGTTGGAGTTCCAAAGAATCCCATTACAAAGAATGCTACAATGCTACGATTCATTTTGCGTTTTTTTTTATTCTAAAACCGAATAATCTCCAATACTTATGCTTGTAAAATTCCCATCATAGGTAACGTGATTTCCAATCATCGCATTATCTAAAGTTGCGTTTTTGCTATGAGCGTGCGTTTGTATCAAACTGTTTTTGATGGTAGAATCAAAAACGTGGCAAGCTTTTCCTAAAGATACATTAGGTCCGATAGTTACGTTCGATAAAACAACATTCTCCCCGATAAAACAAGGAGGAATAATAGTAGCATTCTCTAATTTTGCGGAAGGATCAATTAAATTAACACCGTCTTGCTGCAAGAATCCAAGCATACGACCATTGGTCTCAACCGTTACATTTTTGTTTCCGCAATCCATCCATTCGTCTACACTTCCGGTTTTGAAAACTTTACCATTGCCCATCATTCCTTTGATACCGTCGTTGATTTGGTATTCACCTCCATTTTGGATGTTGTTGTCCAAAACGTTTTGCAATTCTTGTTTTAAAACTTCCACTTGTTTGAAATAGTAAATTCCGATAACAGCTAAGTCACTCACAAACTCTTTTGGTTTTTCTACCAATTCGATAATTTCATTTTGAGCATTTAGTTTTACTACACCGTAAGCTTCTGGTTCATCCACTTGTTTTACCCAAATTACAGCATCAGCTTCTGGATCTAACTCAAAATCGGCACGAATCAAAGTATCAGCATAAGCAATTACAGCTGGTCCTGATAAAGATTCTTTGGCACACATAATAGCGTGCCCAGTTCCTAACGGTAAATCCTGACGATAAATAGAAGCTTTCGCGCCTAATCCTTGGGCTAATTCTTGTAAACTTGACACAACATCGGCTCCAAAAAAGGCTTCGTCTCCTAAAATAAAAGCAATCTCTTCTATGGGTTGTTTTAAAATTTTGGCAATATCTTCTACTAATCGATGTACGATTGGTTTACCTGCAACAGGAATTAATGGTTTTGGAACGGTTAAAGAATGTGGTCTTAAACGAGACCCACGTCCCGCCATTGGTACTATTATTTTCATTTTTTTATTGAGAGATTAAAAAATTAAATAATTGAAAGATTTTAAAATCGTTCAATTATTGAATCATTAAATTTTAAAATTTTTATTTTACTCCTGTGCTACCAAATCCTCCTGCACCTCTTGTGGTCTCGGATAATTCGTTGACTACAACCCACTCGGCGCGTTCGTGTTTGGCGATTATTAATTGAGCGATGCGTTCTCCGTTTTGGATTACAAATGGCTCATTGGATAAATTTACTAAAATCACACCAATTTCTCCTCTATAATCGGCATCAATTGTTCCTGGTGCATTGAGAACGGTGATTCCGTTTTTGGCCGCCAAGCCACTACGAGGTCTTACTTGTGCTTCGTAGCCTATAGGCAATTCAATAAACAAACCTGTTTTTACAATAGCTCTTTCTAAAGGTAGCAAGGTAATGGGTTCGGTTATATTCGCACGTAAATCCATTCCCGCCGAAGCGATGGTTTCATAATGAGGTAATTCGTGTGCGGATGTATTGATGATGTTGATAGTCATTTTTTATTTTTTAATTGTTGTTCGTCGGGACGTAGGGACAAGTCGCGACTTGTCCGTACCCTGTCCGTACATTATTCGTATCGTGCAGAAGGTTATTTTTTTCGTTTAATAATATTTAAAATTGTGGTTTTCTCATTGTGATAAATAAAATAAAGAAACGCTAGTAATAACGGGATTCCTACGAAATAATTCTCTCTAAATCCGTAAAAAGAAATCACCGAAAACAAAATTGAAATGCCCAAATAAGCACCAATCTTTTCCATATCATAAGGAATAGGATAGTGTTTTTTTCCCAAAATATAGGAAATCAACATCATACTTCCATAAGCTGAAATCGTAGCAATGGCCGAGCCGTAATAGCTAAATGTTGGAATCAAAATGTAGTTAAGAAGTAAAGTCAAAAGTGCACCAACGATAGAAATATACGCTCCAATAATTGTCTTGTCCGTTAATTTATACCAAACCGAAAGATTGTTGTAAATCCCTAAAAAGAAGTTGGCTAAGATAATTAGTGGAACCACTTTCATGGCTTCCCAATAGGATTCATTGTCTAATAATAACAGTTTTAAAATGTCAGCAAAAACAATGACGCCTAAAAGAATCAACGAGCCAAAAATGACAAAATATTTGGTAATCATTGCATAGGTTTGTGGGGCGTTCTCGTTACTAGAATGACTGAAGAAAAAAGGCTCAATACCCAATCGAAAGGCTGTGGCAAAAAGTACCATAAAAAGTCCTAATTTATAACAGGCAGAATAAGCTCCTACTTCGGATTTAGCAATGCTGTCTGGCAACCAATAGCCTAATAAAATTTTGTCAAAATGTTCGTTTACGGCAAAAGCAATTCCTGCAATTAAGATAGGCAAACCGTAGCGCATCATTTTTTTCCAAAGTACCGCATCAAAATTGCGTTTCAACGAAACATAATTAGGTGAAAGTACTACAAAAGTAAGCAAACTCGCTAACAAATTAGAAACGAAAATATAGCCAATTTCGAAATTATCGATATACATATTCCCCAAAAGAGAGTCTGGATTATCGGCATAAATTATAGGTAAAACCAATAAGAAATAAAGGTTGAGTGCTAAGTTTACCACTACATTCCCTATTTTGATGATAGCATACATCATGGGGCGTTTGTTAGCCCTTAATTTTGAAAAAGGGATAATCACCAAGGCATCTAAAACCAAAATCCAAATGGTAAACGTAATGTACTGCACATCTACATGAGCCCATGAGGCTAAGGTATTTCTAAAAATTAAGGCGCCAAATAAAAACAAAATGGAAGACCAAAAAATAGAAATAGTACTGGTGGCAATGACGTTTTCTTTGTCTGTTTCGGCACTGTAGAAACGGAAAAAGGCGGTTTCCATTCCGTACGATAAAATTACGTTGAAAAAAACCATCCAAGAGAGAACGATAGAAACTTCGCCATACTCTGCTGTTGGTAAAATTCCGGTGTACAAGCGCACCAATAAAAAACTGAGCATACGAGGCAAAACGGTTGCTAGTCCG